>NZ_JBFRDW010000699.1:0-3024 GCF_052113985.1 Pseudoduganella sp. RAF53_2
CCCCAAGGTTTCTGTGATGTATGATTGGCATTCCGGCCACATCTATGGAATGCCATCATGTCGACTGCCCTGCCGATTGCGAAGGACACTGCCGCCAAGCCTGCGGTGACGCTTGAACTGCTGTCCAATCTGGTGAATCGCCATGGCTGCATCACCGGCGCTACCGGCACCGGCAAGACCGTTACGCTGCAGGTGATTGCGCAATCGCTGTCGAACATCGGCGTGCCGGTGTTTATGGCGGATGTGAAGGGTGACTTGTCCGGCCTCGCGAAACCCGGTGCAGCATCCGAGAAAATGAATAAGCGCCTGGAAGCGCTGGAGGAGCAGGCGCCGCAATGGTCCGCCTGCCCGACCACGTTCTGGGACGTCTTCGGCGAACAGGGCCACCCGGTGCGCGCGACGATTTCCGATCTCGGCCCCATTCTGCTGGCGCGCATGCTGAACCTGAACGACACCCAGGAAGGCGTGCTGCAACTGGTCTTCAAGATYGCCGACGACAACGGCTTACTCCTGCTCGACACCAAAGACCTTCGCGCCATGCTGCAGCACGTCGGCGACAATGCGGCCGATTACAAGACCAGCTACGGTAACGTTTCGGCGGCGTCCATCGGCGCCATTCAGCGCGGACTGCTGGCCATCGAGGAACAAGGCGGCGACAAGTTCTTCGGCGAGCCGATGCTGAATATCGACGACCTGCTGCAAACGGACACGCAAGGTAAAGGCGTGGTCAACATCCTCGCGGCGGATAAGCTGATGAACGCACCCCGTATCTATGCGGTGTTTCTGCTCTGGATGCTGTCCGAGCTGTTCGAGAACCTGCCCGAAGTGGGCGATCTCGATAAGCCCAAGCTGGTGTTCTTCTTCGACGAAGCCCACCTGCTGTTCGCCGAAGCGCCCAAGGCCCTGCTGCAAAAGATCGAACAGGTGGTGCGACTGATCCGCTCCAAAGGCGTCGGCGTGTTCTTCATCACCCAGAATCCGCTGGATATTCCGGACACGGTGCTCGGCCAGCTCGGCAACCGCGTCCAGCATGCCCTGCGCGCCTACACGCCGCGCGACCAGAAAGCAGTGAAGGCCGCAGCCGAAACCTTCCGGCCTAATCCCAAGCTGGATATCGGCCAGGTGATCGGCGAGCTAGGCGTGGGCGAGGCGCTGGTGTCCTTCCTCGATGAGAAAGGCACGCCGCGTATGGTCGAACGCGCCTTCATCCTGCCGCCCGCTTCCCAGATTGGGCCAATCACGCCGGACGAACGTAAGGCCGCTATGAGCAAGTCCGTTGTCGCCGGCATCTACGAAAAAACCGTCGACCGCGAATYGGCCTACGAAAAGCTGACCAATCGCACCGCCACCACGGCCCGCCGCGCGGACGAACCCGCGCCCGCGCCTGCCCAAGCGCCAAGCGGCAACGCCTCGGCCGACAACGGGAGCTCCATCTTCGGCGACGTCCTCGGTGGCATCTTCGGCAAGACCGGCAAACGCGACACCGCCGTGCAGGCCATGGTCAAATCCGCCGCCCGGAGCATCGGCTCCCAGGTCGGCCGCGAAATCATCCGCGGAGTCCTCGGCTCAATTCTCAAGAGCAGATGACCGTGAGAAGAAAGTACAAGGGAAAATAGAGGCTGACTTTCGCAGATTGGTTTGATCACTAAGCCCTGCCGGCGTCAGCGGGAAAAAAATCGCGCTGATAGAATGGGCGGATGTCTGCTATCTCATCTTTGCTCAAACGTCTTCTGCCAGACGGCTTTACCCTGGCGCTTCTGATCACCGTTGCCATTGCCACAATCTTGCCTTGCACAGGCGATGTGGCGGTGGGCTTCAGCCAGTTCACAGCTTTCGCCATCGGCGCCTTGTTCTTTTTGCACGGCGCGAAGTTGCCGCGCGAGGCGATCGTGGCGGGGTTGACGCACTGGCGTCYGCACCTGCTGGTGTTGTGCTGCACCTTCGTGATGTTCCCTTTGCTGGGACTGATTCTGAAGCCCGTCGCCCAGCCGATGATGACGCCGGAGCTTTACATGGGCATCCTCTTCCTGTGCATGCTGCCGTCGACGGTGCAATCGTCGATTGGTTTCACGTCCATGGCGCGCGGGAATGTAGCGGCTGCGGTGTGCAGCGCGTCGGCATCAAGCTTCCTTGGCATTTTCGTCACGCCGCTGCTGGTGGGAACCCTGGTGGTGAAAGGCACCGTTGCTGGGCGCAGCGCGATGGACACGGTGATGCCCATTGTTTATCAGCTGCTGCTCCCCTTCATTGCCGGACAGCTGCTGCGCCCCATCATCGGCAAGTGGGTCGACCGCAACAAGCCTTTGCTGAAATACGTGGACCAGGGCTCGATTCTGCTGGTGGTTTATACGGCTTTCAGTGAAGCCGTTTCTGAAGGGCTGTGGCACAAAGTGCCCTTGTCTTCGCTGGTTGCACTGCTGGTGGTGTGCTGTGTGCTGTTGGCGCTTGCGCTGACGCTGACCGCCTGGATCAGCAAACGTATGGGCTTCAGTCGCGAAGATGAAATCACGATCGTGTTCTGTGGCTCGAAAAAGAGCCTGGCCAGCGGCGTGCCGATGGCCAAGGTGCTGTTTGCTTCTTCCGCATCGCTGGGCATGATCATCCTGCCGCTGATGCTGTTCCATCAGATCCAGCTGATGGTGTGCGCCGTACTGGCGCAGCGCTTTGCGCGCCGCGCCTGACATTACTTACGCAATGGCGTGGTGGTCGACGAAGTGGCTATGATGGCCAATCAGCTGCACGTGGTCGTCGTGCACGATCTGGTCCAGCGCACCGCTCGACGCATTGGCAGTGCCGGCCACATTGGCGGTTGAAGCAACCGTGGTCGCAGCGGCCGTCGCGGCCAGCGCCGTGGTGCTCAATGTCACATTGTGATCGGTGAACTGCAGGATCTCGATATTGCTCAACTTATCGATACCCTCAGCGCCGCTGACGGTCCAGGTATTCGTCCCGGTGTGCACGATCGAATATGCGGAACTCGCGCCGTTGAAGACGGCCGTGTCAATACCACCGCCACCATTGAGC
>NZ_JBFRDW010000700.1:0-3016 GCF_052113985.1 Pseudoduganella sp. RAF53_2
GTCGGAAGTCGGAAGCTGAGCAACCCATGATCGCTGCCAACGCTCCTGCAGCCGCCCCCCTCGCCTCAGGCATTCCATCCGCTCCGGCAGCGCTTCAGCCCCAGGCACCGGTCGCGGAATCAACCGAACCGGCGCCGGAGCCTTATGTGCAGCGCGCGCCGAAGGCAACCATGTCCATCACCGACCCGACCCAGCTTGCCTCGCGCATGGAACTGGTGCAGCTCTCACCTAACGTCTTCGAGCTGAAGCAGCGCGTAGCTGTCGCAGCATCAGCGGCGGCTGGTTCCGCTACTGCGCCCGCCGCAGCGATACCACTTGCCAAGCAAGAACCGAAAGCAGCCCAGGCGGCGCTTGCCGCGATGCCCAAAGCGACCAAAGTGCAAATGGCGCGCCTTGAAATCTCTAATGGCAACGGCGTCACCGGCATGGCTAAACGCTTCCGCAGCATGCTGGGCCAAATCGGCATTCCCGTTGACCGTCTGAGCAACGACAAGCCATACCGCCAGGTCGCTACCACGATCCAGTACAGCCCAGGTTTCGAAAAGCAGGCCGAAAGCCTGCAGAAAGCGCTGCAGGGTAAAGCCCAACTGGCCAGCCGCCAGTTGCAGGCAAGCGATGTGCGTATTGTGCTGGGCAAGGATGCGCAGCAAAGCCTGACCGCAGCAACCGAAGCAGCGGGACTCACACTCGTGGTACTTAACAACGACAACAACTAAGCACAATGGGGTGGCAAATGTCGAACACATCGAGGCTCACTGGTCTAGCAACCTTCCTGATCGCTTTCCTGCTTGCAGCCTTCCTCTCAGCCTGCGGCGGCGGCGGACGGGATGACGGCTGCATCAACGTCGACCCCACACGAAGCTCAGCGCTGCCCGGCTGCGGTGGCGCCACAACAAGCCCTGGTTCAGGCACGTCGGCAAGCGCCATGACCATGTCGCTGCTGGACAGCTCCGGGGCAACAACCACGACGCTCATGCCGGGCAATGCCGCTACGGTGAAGGTCAATCTGAAGGACAGCAATAATGCAACCGTCGCCAACTTGGTGGTGACTTTCTCCAGCACGGATGGAACAGCCGTATTTTCGCCGTCATCACGCACCGCCATGACTGACAGCAGCGGTAACGCAACTATCACCTTGGCCGCCGGGACGCAAGCAGGGGCGTTCACGGTAAGCGCCRGCGCAACGGTCGGTGTAACATCGGTCAAGGCTTCCGCCAATTACACCGTCAGCTTCCCTGCCCTTAGCCTGAGCGCCATGCAGGTTGCACCGTCAACACTGTCTGCCGGCGGCAACGCCAGCCTGACGGTCAGCATCATGAATGGCGATGCGCCTTATACGACGCCAGTCACGGTGAACTTCACTTCCTCATGTGTCGCCGCTGGCAAGGCAATCATCGGCACGCCAGTCACCACACAGAACGGCACCGCAACGGCAAGCTATACGGACAAAGGCTGTGGCACGACCGACAGGGTAACTGCTACCGTGACGCTGCCCAATGCGACATTGACCCAGTCCGCCTCCATCAATGTGCTGCCAGCGACGATCGGCTCTATCAAGTATATTGGGGTCGATACCGCCAACATCGCCCTTAAGGGCACCGGTGGGCCGGGCCGCCCCGAATATGCGACGGTGAAGTTCCAGGTGTTCGACATGAACGGCAGTCCGGTCGCAGGTCGGCAGGTGAGCTTCGTTTTCGCGGACAGCAACTCATCCAGCACAACGGGCGACCTGAAGCTCAATCCCGCAACTGCAACCAGTGCTGCTGATGGCACGGTCACAACGGCGGTATCCGCCGGTACCATTCCAACCTCGGTCCGCGTCATCGCCACCGTTGCAGGTTCCAATCCTCCGCTGACGTCAGTGTCCAGCCAGCTGGTGGTGTCCAGCGGCGTGCCGGATCAGGCGCACTTCTCGCTATCCACATCCACTGGCAACTGCGAAGGCTGGAATATCGACAAATTGTGCAGCACCGTACAAGTGATCCTTGGCGACCACTTTGGCAATCCGGTGCCGGACGGCACGGCGGTTAACTTCTCCGCAGAAGGTGGCGTGATCGGAGCGTCCTGCCAGACGGTGAACGGCGTTTGCACTGTGCCACTGTATTCGGCGCAGCCGCGGCCAGAGTCACGCATCACTGTTCTGGCTTACGCACTGGGTGAAGAAACGTTCACGGATACGAACGGCAATAACGTCTACGATCCCGGCGAGCCCTTCGCCGACCTGCCGCGGAACATCTTCCGTGACGATAACGAGAGCGGCACCTGGACTGCGGGAGAACCATGCATCGGTACCAATCCGCCCCCAGGCTGCACGGCGCCGGGAGACGGCATCTACAACGGCGTACTGCGCATTCCGCAAGTACCAAGCGCTCAGACCCTGTACGTATCGAGTCAGTTGGTGCAGCAGTTCTCGACCAGTGCCGCGGCAATCACCATCGCACCGGGAACATTGAGCTGCGTTGGCGTTTCGTCGGTCACGGCACAAGTGACGGTGACGGACCTGCACGGTGTATGGATGCCGGCTGGCTCCACCATCAGCTTCAGCGCACTTTTCGGCACATCGACTGTCACAACGGTGCCGTCCAGTGCGACCGTGCCAAATGTGGTGCTGGGTATTGGTTCGCCGCTAGGTATTCCTACCTATGTGGTTACCATTCCTTGCCCAACAGCCGGTGGCTCCGGGCAGTTCAATGTCACCGTCCAGTCGCCCAGCGGCGTGCTGACGCCCGCCAGCCGGGTGATCAACTAAGCCCCCAGTTCGCGCTGCAGGAAGCGCCAGATTTCTGGCCCCTGCAGCGCAGCCACATTCAGGCGCATGAACGTGGACGGCAGCTGGCTTGGCGAGAACAGGCTACCGGGCGCCAGCAGCAGGCCTTCGGCCATTGCATGTTCGGTCAGCACATTGGTGTCGCGTCCTGCATCGGCCCAGACGAATATGCCGGCCGGCGGCGCCACCGGCACTTTCAATCCCACCTGCTCCATCTGGCGTACAGCACGGGCGCGGACCGCGTCCAGC
>NZ_JBFRDW010000701.1:0-3001 GCF_052113985.1 Pseudoduganella sp. RAF53_2
GTGTGAAGATCCATTGCCACACAAGGCCGGTTGCGACGAAGGACATCGCATACGGATAGAGGAAGACCGTGCGCAAAGCGCCTTCCCCCGTTACCTGGCGGTCGATGCASGCCGCCAGCAGAAAGCCGATCACCAGGCAGGCCAGAATGAACAGCACACCGTAAATGGCGAGATTATGCGCCGACAGCTGCCAGCGTTCGTTATCGAACAGCCGCGTGTAATTGGCCATGCCCACGAACTTATTCGACGCGATGCTGCGCGAGCCGGTCAGCGAGACATAGAAAGTCCAGGCGAAGGCGCCCAGATAAGCTACGCCCACCGTGGCCAGCATCGGCAACAGCGCGAAGTAAGGCATGACGCCGCGTTGACGCATCGGCAGCTCAGTTCCGCAGCGCGGCAGCCAGCGCTTTTTGCGCTCTCTCTACCGGCATGGACGTATTCCAGAAGGCGGTGATCGCATCTTGCAGCGCGCCGTTCTGATCGGGCGTCAGGTAGACCTCAGGTGCGCCGGCAAGACGCGACTTGCCACGCATGATGGCGGCACCGGCCTGCGAGCACACATCGAGCGAACTGGTGTCGAGATCGACGCGCGGCGGCAGCGAGCCTTTGAGTTTGTTGAAGGAGATCAGCGTCGTCGGCGCAACCAGTGTGCGCGCCATCAGCTTTTGCGCCTGCTGCACATCTCCGCGATCCGATCTCGGGAAGACGAAGGCATCGCCCTGCACCAGGTATGGCACGTCAGGCCCCAGGCCGGCAATACAGCCGAAGTCCACGCCCGGCTTTTGCTTGGCCGCGGTGAATTCGCCTTTCGCCCAGTCGCCCATGATTTGCACGCCCGCTTTGCCGCTTACCAGCAAGGCCGTGGCGTCGTTCCAGTTGCGGCCAGGCGCGTTCGGGTCCACGTAAGACTGCAGGCGCTTGTAAGCGACCAGCACCTTGCGCATCGCTTCGGAGTTGATCGCCTTCTGGTCGCGGTCACGCATCACCTGCATGTACAGCTGCTTGCCGCCGACGTTGGCCAGAACGCCTGCAAACAGCACGTTTTCTTGCCACGCCTGCCCGCCGTGCGCCAGCGGGATCAGGCCAGCAGCCTTCAGTTTGTCCAGCGCGGCGAAGAGTTCATCCATCGTCGCCGGCTCTTTGGTGATGCCTGCCTTCTTGAACGCAGCCTTGGAGTACCAGATCCAGGTTTGCATGTGGATGTCGAGCGGCAGCGCATAGTAATGGCCGTCGACCTTGATCACGTGCGCGATTGGCTCGGGCAGCGTGCGGTCCCAGTCCTGTTGCCTGGCGATGTCGTCGAGCGGCATGAGCATGTCCTGCTCCACCACGTCGAGAAATTGCTTGGAGATGTTGAATTGCGCAGCCGCGGGCGCTTTGCCGCCAACGATGCGGTTCAGGGTGACCGCGCGGGCCTGGTCGCCGCCTGCAATGGCGGTGTCGATCCAGTTGCCGCCGGCAGCACGGTAAGCGCCTTCCAGCTGTTTGACGGCAGCCGACTCGCCGCCCGAGGTCCACCAGTGAATGACTTCAGCATTGAGCGCCGGACTCGCGGTGCCGGCGCCAGCCTGCGCCACACCCGCCACGAACAGCGCCAGACCGCAGGCAACGGCCAGCTTGCTACGCTTGAACATCCTGTCTCCTTGGTTTTGCGGCACGTTTTGGAAACGTTACCAATTATTGAGGAGACTATAAGACAAAAACCACGGCAGCGCAACAACTGCTACAACAGTCCTTCAATGCCGGCCAGCTGCGCCTTGATGCCAACCAGGTCGACGCTGGTGCCGTTGCCTTCGGCGATCGCGGTGTATTTGCCGTCGCCGTTGCCGTCGTAGAAAAGTTCGAAGCTCGTATGGTGGGTGCCCGTGTGCGTTTCGAGCACAAATCCCTTTTCAAGCTGAGTATAGCTGGTGTGCTCGCCAGGTGTCACGGTCTTGGTGCTGCCATCCCACAGGATCGCCTGCACTCCGGTCACATTGCCACTGGCATCGAATACAAACTGGTCGCGCTCAAAAGGCTCGACGTTGAGCGCAGTCGTTGCACTGCCCTGCGCGATGACCGTCCTGGTGTCGGATGCGAGCGCGTATTCGCCGCTGCTGCCGACCTGCACGAAGTTCAGCGTTTCGATCAGATCGCCCACTACGCGCGTTTCCGTCACGCCGGCCGCGCTGGCGGAGAAGCTCGATGCCGGTGTGTTGGTCAGATCCCTGGTGTGCGTGTGTGTGCCGAAAATGAAGGTCTCGCTGGCGGCAGTCACGGCGCCGCCGGTGACGGTGAAACTGAAGTAATGCTTGTCGGTACTGGGCGCCTTGATGACGGTCGATTCGGAGCTGATGCGGTAAATGCTGGCGTCAGCCGCATCCTGAGTGTAGATCACGGTAACTGTCGCGCGGTCGCCGCTGATGGTTTCCGTGACCTTGTTGGCGATACTGGTGAACGTGGTGCCGTCCGGCACCCGCAATACATGGTCATATCGTGCGCCGACCAGGCTGATGCCTGTGATCTGGCCACTGGAATCGGTCGTGAATTTGAAGGTCTCGTCCATGGTTCCTCCCTGTTCTGCAGAGCATATTAGGCAAGCTTTGCGTTAAGGAGGGTTGGGAAACTATTACAAATTGTAAGAGGCGGCTAAAAGCAAAAAGCCCACCGGCGCATGCGCCTGGTGGGCTTTTTCAATAACTAGCCTGACGATAACCTACTTTCACACTGGTTGCAGCACTATCATCGGCGCAAAGTCGTTTCACGGTCCTGTTCGGGATGGGAAGGGGTGGGACCGACTTGCTATGGTCATCAGGCATAACTKGTAGCACCGCGTTGGCTCAACGCGMTGCGCAATCCGGAAGAAGTAAGTRGGGTAAAACTCAATCATTCAAACACAGGCAAGTGCRCATAACCGGCAAGGTTATAGGGACAAGCCGTACGGGCAATTAGTATCAGTTAGCTTAATGCATTACTGCACTTCCACACCTGACCTATCAACGTCCTGGTCTCGAACGACCCT
>NZ_JBFRDW010000702.1:0-2991 GCF_052113985.1 Pseudoduganella sp. RAF53_2
GTATTCAGGAGAGGCCATCGTCAGGAAGATGGCGGCGTACACCCGGTTTTTGCGTGCTGCGAGTCCGGTTGCGCTGTAACCGTTGTTAGCGGCCGGGATGGCAATGGAATTCATCACAGTCTTGATCTGGTTGCGCAAGCTAGTGGACATGCGCCCGCTCAGCAGCAGCAGGTTGAGGCGGTCCAGCAGCTTKTCCGGCGTCGCGGCCATATCGATCTCCGCGCTGTAGTTCGGCAGGATGTCGTGGTTATCGCCGATGCCGGACTGGATCGCGGCCTGAATCAGGTTCAGATAGCCCACTACCGATGGCTCGCCCGTGATCTGCATTTCGGGCGACACCTTGCCGGCGGCGGCAATGCTGGTCCCAGGCGGCGTGTAGGCCGGGCGATAGAAGTTGAACACGGACGGTGAACGCATCGGCTGTTGTCCCAGTCCGTTGAGCGGATCTTCCAGACTCCACATCAGGAATTTTCCTGACGTCGAACGCGCATTGAACGCACGCATCCAGTTCGACAAACGCAGGATCGGCTCACGGATCTTGCCGCTGTCCGCATCCACGGTCTGGGTACGCGCTTCCGCATCCAGCAGCACGGCTTGCAGCACGGCTTTCATGTCGCCGCGCACGCCGCTGCCGTTGTTGTTGAAGGCGGCCGCCACGCGGCTCACATACGCCGGACTTGGATTGCTTGTCACCAGACGCTCGATCAGCTGGCGGCCGATGAAGGGACCGACATTCGGATGGTTGAACAGCTTGTCCAGCGCCACCTTCATGTCCGCCGCGCCGCTGCCATTGGTACTGGTGCCGAGGAAGCTCTTGCTGCTGTTGGAGTGGAACTGCGCGTAGTTAATCATCGGCAGCACGTCGCGGTTCGGATCGGCGGCGCCGTTCTCGAAGCGGTTGGTGGTGGTATCGGGGCCGTACCACGCCCAGCCTGTGAAGACCTTGGCCAGACCAGCCACATCGGCGTGGGTGTAGGTTTCAATCGGCTGGCCGCTGCGCAGCTGCCGGGTGCCGTCCTGATTCAGCTGATACAGGCCGATGGAGAACAGCTGCATGACTTCACGCGCGAAGTTCTCGTCCGGCGTACGGGTGCCGTCCTCTTTCTTGTTGCGCATGTGGGAGAGGTAGATGCCCATCATCGGATGCAGGGCCACCGCTTGTAGCAGGTCGCGGAAATTGCCGAAGGCGTATTTGCCGAGCGTGTCGTAGTAGCTGGCCACGCCGCGCGGATAGCCCGACACGTCGGAATCCAGGAAGGACACCACGAAGATCTGCGACAGCGCATACGTCACGCGCTGGCGCAGGTGATCGTCGCCCAGCACGGCATTACGCCAGAAGATTTCGTAGAACTGCACATCGCTGGGTTTCTTGCCCTTGTTCTGGGCGGCCCACTGGTCGAAGTAAGGTTTGGTGAGCGACTGGTTTTTCGAGAACTCTGAGGTCATCCAGGCGCGCGGGCCCATGCCGGCAACTCTGCCGATTTCGTACGGAGTCGGGCCGAAGCTCGCCTGCGTGAGGAAGCGGGCCGCATCAGATTGCGAAACCGCTGAGGTAGTGGTGCTTGCAGCCAGGCGTACTGCGGCCTGTGGCTGAGCGGCCGTGTCGGCGGATTCCGTATTGCTATTGCCGCCGCAGGCGGTCAGTGTGCACAGAATGGCCGAGGAAGAGATGAGCTTTAGTCTGTTCATTGATTCACACATGAAAATTGACAGGCGGAAGTCTAGTCAGCGATTTACACTTGAGGGGTGGAAATGTGACTTATTCTGAGTCAATATTGACGATGTGGAATCTTTTTGAGCGAAGTTGGATGCAAGTTAGCCGACATTGGAGACTAGTTCCACAGGGTAAATTCCTGGTAGTATTTTGATAGCAGGAAATTTTTTCACATTGTTGTGTCAATTGCGAAATCCGTAATATTGCATACGTATAAGCGGGCGCAATTGATTCGCTGTGGCAATCGGAATAAAAAAACCGCTCCGGAGAGCGGTTTTTTGTTTGAAGCAGAAAAGTCTTACTGCTTTACGCAATCCACGAAGTAGTCACGCTTGCCGTTCACTTCGCGTTTCACCAGGCCGTGGACATCCGTTTCGAAGCCAGGGAAGCGTTCGTTGAAGTCGCGTGCGAAGCGCAGGTAGTCGACAATGGTCTTGTTGAAGCGCTCACCCGGGATCAGCAGCGGAATGCCTGGCGGGTATGGCGTCAGCAGGATCGAGGTGATACGGCCTTCCAGTTCGTCGATCGCTACGCGCTCGATCTTGCGGTGGGCCATCTTGGCGAAGGCATCGGACGGCTTCATGGCAGGTACCATATCGGACAGATACATTTCGGTGGTCAGGCGCGCCACGTCGTAGGCCTTGTAGAAGTCGTGGATCGACTGGCACAGGTCACGCAGGCCCATTTGCTCGTAGCGCGGATTCGCGGCCGAGAACTCCGGCAGGATGCGCCACATCGGAGCGTTCTTGTCGTAGTCGTCCTTGAACTGCTGCAGCGCGGTCAGCAGGGTATTCCAGCGGCCTTTGGTGATACCGATGGTGAACATGATGAAGAAGGAGTACAGGCCGCACTTCTCGATAATCACGCCGTGTTCGGCCAGGTATTTGGTCACGATGGACGCAGGAATACCGGTTTCGGCAAACGCGCCGTCCAGCGACAGGCCCGGATTGACGATGGTGGCCTTGATCGGGTCCAGCATATTGAAGCCCGGCGCCAGCTTGCCGAAGCCGTGCCAGTCGTCTTCCGCGCGAATGATCCAGTCCTCGCGGGTGCCGATGCCTTCTTCTGCAAAGTTCTCGGGACCCCAGACCTTGAACCACCAGTCGTTGCCGAATTCCTCGTCCACTTTTTTCATGGCGCGGCGGAAGTCCAGCGCTTCCAGGATCGATTCTTCCACCAGGGCGGTGCCGCCCGGCGCTTCCATCATGGCTGCCGCCACATCGCAGGAAGCGATGATGGAGTATTGCGGCGAAGTGGAGGTGTGCATCAGGTAAGCC
>NZ_JBFRDW010000703.1:0-2987 GCF_052113985.1 Pseudoduganella sp. RAF53_2
GTACCGCACCTTCGTGCTGGATGAAGCGAACCAGGATTATGTGCGTACGGCGCGTGCCAAAGGCTTGTCCGAGCGGCGCGTAATGTGGGTGCATGTGCTGCGCAATGCATCGATTCCCATCATTACCTATGTGATGGCCAACCTGCCTTCGCTGCTGATCGGCGCCTTCCTGCTGGAGCGCTTCTTCGGCATTCCCGGCATCGGGCGCGAAGTGATTCTGGCAGTGGAGCGTTCGGACTTCCCCGTCATTAAAGCCATCACTGTCTACGTCGCCGTCGCGACCATGGTATTCAACCTGCTGACCGACCTGCTGTACCAGGCTGTCGATCCGCGCGTACAACTGAAGTAAGGATTCACGATGCACGATACTCACGCTTCGCCCGGCCTGTGGGCGCTCGCCTGGCGCCGCCTGCGCGCCGACCGGGTGGCCATGGTGGCTCTGGCGATCGTCGGCGCTTTCCTTTTGCTGYTGGTGCTGTCCGCTTCCGGCCTGATCGCGTCCGATTGGGAAGACGAAGTCGCCGTCAACTATGCACCGCCGACGTTCACAGGCGCTGCTGCCGAACCGCTGATTGCCGCTACGCCGGCAGCGACGCAAGCCGTGCCGGAGAACGAATTCGATCCGCTGGCGGCCGATATCCGCGAACTGAAATCCGAGATGTCCGCCAGCCACACGCAGGATGTGGAGATGTACGGCGTGAAGGACCCGCTGGCCTCTGAAATGAAGGAACTGCGCGCAGGCATGGCGAAAACCGAACGCCAGGCCCACATCGAACGCAAGCCTTCGCTGCCGTTTGGCGCCGACAAATGGGGCCATGACATCATCAGGAAAACCGTCAAGGGCGCGGAAACCTCAATCATCGTCGGACTGGTGTCCGCACTGCTTGCAGTCGCGCTGGGCACCTTGTTCGGTGCGGTGTCCGGCTTCTATGGCGGCCTGGTGGACGACTTCTTCAACTGGTTTTACAGCATCTTCACGTCGATCCCGTCGATCCTGATGATCCTGACGGTGGCGGCGGTGCTGCAGCAGAAGGGTGTGCTGACCATCGTGCTGATTCTCGGCCTGACTGGCTGGACCGGCCCGTACCGCCTGATCCGCGCCGAATACATCAAGCACAAGGCGCGCGAATACGTGATGGCGGCCGACGCGATCGGCGCATCGAGCTGGCGCAAGATGTTCTCGCACATCTTCCCGAACGTGAGCCACGTGGCGCTGGTGCAGATGTCCATCCTTGTTGTGGGCTTCATCAAGGCGGAAGTGATTTTGTCCTTCCTCGGCTTTGGCGTGCCGGTGGGCGTGGTGTCCTGGGGCTCCATGCTGAACGAGGCGCAGAACGAACTCATTCTCGGCAAGTGGTGGCAGCTGACGGCAGCCGCGGTCGCGATGGCGGTGCTGGTCACGGCCTTCTCGCTGTTTACCGATGCCCTGCGCGACGCGCTCGATCCGAAAGTGAAGTGACATGGACAAGCTTTTAGAAGTACAGAACCTGCGCGTCAGCTTCAAGGTCGACAAGAAGAATACTTTTGAAGCCGTGAAGGGCATTTCCTTCAGCATCCCGCGCAATGCCACGGTGGCGCTGGTGGGCGAATCGGGCAGCGGCAAGTCGGTCAGTTCGCTGGCCGTCATGGGCCTGCTGCCAGAGCTGACCACCATCATCGATCCGAACAGCCGTGTGCTGTTCGACGGCCGCGAAGTGCTGCACCTGACGACCGCGGAGCGCCGCGCCATGTGCGGCAAGGATATCTCGATGATCTTCCAGGAGCCGATGTCCTCGCTGAACCCGGTGTTCACGGTCGGCTTCCAGATCGGCGAAGTGCTGCGCCAGCACATGGGCATGAACAAGAAGCAGGCGAGGGCGCGCACGCTGGAGCTGCTGGCGGAAGTGGGTATTCCCGATCCGGACAAGAAGATCGATGCCTATCCGGGCCAGATGTCCGGYGGCCAGCAGCAGCGCGTGATGATTGCGATGGCGATTGCCTGCGAACCGAAGCTGCTGATTGCCGACGAGCCGACCACCGCGCTTGATGTCACGATCCAGAAGCAGATCATGGAGCTGATTGCGGGTTTGCAGAAGAAGCACCAGATGTCCGTGCTGTTCATCACCCACGACCTGGGCCTGGTGGGCGAGATCGCGGACGAAGTGATCGTGATGCGCCACGGCGAAGTGCGCGAAACGGGCAGTGCCGCTGACGTCTTCAGCGCGCCCAAGGACAACTACACCCGCGCGCTGCTGCATTGCCGTCCCTCGCTGGATGCGCGTCCGATCCGTCTGCCGGTCATCGCCGACTACATGGACGGCAAAACCGGCATCGACCTGCCGCAGCGCGAGCGTGGCTACAAGCCGGACGACGAGATCGTGCTCGATGTGCGCAATCTGAAGAAAAGCTTCTGGCTGAGTGAAGGCCTGTTCGGCAAGCGCGAGTTCCAGGCGGTGAAGGATGTCAGCTTCAAGCTCCCACGCGGCAAAACGCTGGGCGTGGTGGGCGAATCTGGCTCCGGCAAATCGACCATGGGCCTGAYCCTGTTGCGCCTGCATCAGGCCACGGGCGGCAGCGCCATTTTCGAAGGCAAGGACTTGATTTCCATGCCGGCCAAGGAGTATATGGACTACAAGCGCCGCATCCAGATCATTTTCCAGAATCCGTATGCCTCGCTGAACCCGCGCTTCACGGTGGGCCAGATCCTGCTGGAGCCAATGCGCCTGCACAAGATCGGCGCCAACGACAGGGAACGCACCGAGATGGCCATGCAGCTGCTGGAGCGCGTCGGCCTGCCGCCGCATGCCTACCACCGCTATCCGCATGAATTCTCCGGCGGCCAGCGTCAGCGCATTGCAATTGCGCGCTGCCTGACCATGAAGCCGGAGATACTGGTGTGCGACGAATCGGTGTCGGCGCTTGACGTGTCGGTACAAGCCCAGGTCCTGAATTTGCTGCAAGATCTGCAGGATGAGTTTGGCCTTTCCTACATCTTTATCTCACACGAC
>NZ_JBFRDW010000704.1:0-2979 GCF_052113985.1 Pseudoduganella sp. RAF53_2
ATGCACGCCAGCTGCGGCAAATGCACGCCAGCTGCGGCAAGGCGCTCTCGGCATCGGGCACGGCGCGCGCCTCGAAGCCCGCCTGGCCGAGGTTCAGCGCCAGTAGTTGCTGGGCGCCGGGATCGCTGTCGATGATGAGAATATGAATGGACATAGCTGCATCTGCGCAGTGAGTTGGCGCAAATATGCCCGATATTGCAATGTTCGCACTAATACAATTTTGTTTAAGTATTAATATCGAATCCAAATAAATGGCCGGTATCGCTCTGCCCGCCACAAAAGAAAAAGCACCTGAACCGCTTTCGCAGCTCAGGTGCCCTTGAGCGCCTGTGGCGCAGATGCGTCAGATCAGGCGCGCTTGCGGCGTACGAAGCCCAGCATGCCCAGACCCAGCATCGCCATCGCGATGGACGATGGTTCCGGCACGGCAGCGGAAGGCGCGTCCGTAACGGATGCGCTGTCGTCCAGCACATTGCCCACCACGCCAGCTGCGGCGTTCGGGTCGATCTTGGTCCAGTCCAGGGTCAGCAGCACCGTATCAGCCAGACTGCCAACCGGGTTGCCCAACGAGTCCATGGCCTGCACCGAGAAGCGCGAAGTTGCAGTGTCGATGGCATCGCCGGCGAAAGTCAGGTTGAAGCTGAACATGCCGCCAAAGGTCGCCGCATACAGCAAGTCGTTCAAGCCCGCCGTGTTGACGAACTTGAAGTCGTTGCCGATCTGGGTCACGTCGCCCATTGGCGAGAACTGGCTCATATCGAAGCCGTTCAGCTGGCTCATGGTGGCGGTCGCCACGGGTTCGCCCATCCCGGCGCCGTTGAACTGGAAGTCCAGGTAGCCATCGGTGCCAAAGGAAGCGGTGTTGACCTTGACGGTCAGCATCACGTCCGCCATGGCGGCGTTAGYACTCAGTACCAGGCTCAGGGCCAGGGCCGCGCGGCCCAGCAGTTGTTTGAAAGTCGTTGCGAACATGTTTTATTCCCTTAGAAGTTACCGCTGAAAACTTTGAGCGTATAGCTGATGGCGCCCAGCGATGGATCGTTGAATTGCAGTGGAACGGTCACAGTGCCGCCGGCGGATACCAGGCCGTTAGGCACGGTGATCACAGGGTTGCCGTTGTCGGTGCCGGTCGCATTCGCCAGGGTCACGCCTGGGGTCAGGGACTGGAACTCCAGCTGCAGTGGGCCGGCCACGGCTGCGTCGCCATTGTTCGTCAGCTGCACGCTGCTGGTTGCTTTCTTGGTGATGCGGTTGAACACATAGCCGGTGGTGACAGTCTTCAGCTGGCCGGTCACGTCGGTGTACGGCGCTTGCAGGTCCAGGCTCACTACCACAGGATCGTGGTCGGAAGCGCGGTAAGGCAGCGGGGTGTACAAGTCTTGCGGCTTGCCATCCAGGTTGTAGTCGATCACGGTCGGCTCGTCTGCGTTCAGGTGYCATTCCGCGGCGCCCACCACTTGCGACTTCAGTGCGCCACTGGCCAGTGCGTGGTCCAGATAGCCGCTGGTGCCGTCGAAGATGAAGGAGTGCGGGATTTCAACCGGACGCACGAAGCGCTCCAGTTGGTTCTCGAAGCCCTGGTTGGTGATGATGGCGATTGGATCTTCCATGCCGTAGGCGTTGAAGTCACCGATCAGCAGTACATCAGGATCGCTGGCAGCGGCCACCACTTGCGGCACGAAGCTGCTTACCAAGCGGGTAGCCTGCTGCATACGGGTGGCGTTCCAGCAGCTCTGGTAGTCGCCGTTATCCGCATCCGCACCGCTGCCGCTTGGGCAGGAGCCCTTGGACTTCAGGTGATTCACCACCAGGGAGAACTTGGCGCCGTTGGCAGCCTGGAAGGTCTGCGCCATTGGCGGACGGTTGTTGATCGCGTCAGCATCGGACATCGAGCTGCCCACCAGGGTCAGCTTGGATGGCTTGTAGATCATCGCCACGCGGATCGCGTCAGTGCCTGTTGCAGCCGGCTTCGGTACTACCTGATAGACCGGTGCGCCGATGGCCACGTTCAGGCTGTCGACCAGATACTGCACGGTGGTGTCGCCGTTGTTCTGGATTTCCATCAGGCCGTAGACGTCGGCGTCGATGGCCTTCAGTTCAGCCACGATCTTGTCGCGCTGGCGGGTGAACTCGGCGAGGCTGTCCGCGCCGCGGCAGTTGCTCTTCGAGTTGGATGCGCCCAGCTGGCAGCCCTGGCCGGTCTGGCCAAACACGTTGTTACCGTTGGTGAAGGTGGTGAAGAAGTTCAGCACGTTGGCGCTTGCCACTTTCACATTACCCTGTGGCAGAACCGGTGCGCCTTCACGTGGGTTATCACGCGAGAACATTGGTGCTTCGGTCGGCTGGATCTTGAATGCGGCACCGCCGCCGCCGATCGCGCCGTAGTCCACCACGCCGGTCAGACCCTGGATCGAATCGCCCACACGCACGGTGTTGTCCTGACCGATGTAAGGAATCACGGTCGGGGTGACGAAGATGCCGTCATCCAGCACGATGGTGTCGGCTTCGTTGGCAGCATTCAGCGCAGTCGCTTGTGCGCTGCGTGCCGGGAAGCGGTTGGTCGGCTGTTCGTGACGGCTGGAGCCCAGCGTCAGTTCGCCGCGCGTGCCCAGGAATTCGGACTGGTTCACCACCAGCGGATTCACGAAGTGCACCAGCATCCCTTCCAGCGCCGGCAGGTTGGCGCCCTGCAGGGTGATGTTGGTCGCTGCCACGCTGTTACCGCTGCTCAGGCTAACGATAGTGGTCGCGTCTTTCAGTTCGGTGTAGGAACGGTTTGCGCCGCTTGGGGTGAACTCGCTCACGGTGGCGGTGATGCGCACCTGGTCGCCCACGTTCACGCTGCTTGGGGTGCTGCCCATGTAGACGAAGACCGCGTCGGACGTGCTCGGATCGTTGTCGCCGTTCTTATCCTGCAGGAAGAAGCCGGTGCCCACTTTGGCAGTCACGATACCTTCGGTGGTCTGCACGGTATTGGCG
>NZ_JBFRDW010000705.1:0-2967 GCF_052113985.1 Pseudoduganella sp. RAF53_2
GCCACGCCATTAGGGCTGCTACCGATCGTGATGGTCGCGTAAGCACCGGCGGACAATGCCGTCGGGCTGGAATAGCGCGGATAGGTGTAGGTGGTGGTGCCACTGCCAATGTATTTGGCCTGGCAAGTGGTCAAGCTAGTGTCAGTACACCAGCGAACTTTGGCCGGGACCGGATAGCCGGCCGGTGCCGCCGCGCCCACCGTCACCGTTTTACAGTTGGTCAGCGAAGCGTCCGTGCAAAATTCCGCTACGTTGATGGTGTAGTAGTAAGGGTTGGTATTGTAGGACTTCGCAGTCTTATAGGTGTTGTCCGGGTAGTTGTAGGTGGCCGTATTGAAAGCGCAAGTGCCGCCGCTGTTACACCACTTCAGATCCGGGAAGCCATTGGTCAGGTTGATGGTGCCCGCCGACGAGCCGTTCATGCCGAAGTTGGCCACGCCAAAACCATCGCCGGTGACGCTGGCCCAACCGCCGGTGTTGGCCGAGGTCATGGACGGATACGAGGTGCCGTCCGCATTCAGCGGCGGCAGATAGGTGATCTTCGGATTGTAGTAGACGCGGTTGAAGTCCGAGCTCATATACGGCGGATCACCCGGCGCGCAGGAACGCTGTCCCGACGCCAGCGTGGCGCCGGAGCGGCACAGATTGTCAACCACGTAGTCCGGCAGATAGGACCAGCCCATGGAACCCGAATTGTCGTACAGGACCATCAGGTTGGGCTTCACGGTGCCGGTGCCGTTGATGTTCAACAGTGGCACCTGGGCGATATTGGTGGGTGCGGCAAAGGCGGCCGCAGGCAGGACGGCCAGTGCCAGCGCAGCGACGCGCGCCGCAAGCTTGCTCATATTCTTGGTCATGGTGGTTCCCATTTCTATCACGGCGCCTTACGGCCCCATCATTACTACTGCCTGATTCATCACATTGCCGCGCGCGCCAGCGATGCGCGAGGTAATAACGTAGTGCAGCTGCGGCTTGCCCTGGTACACCTGGGAACTGGTGGACAAGGAAGTGCCGATTGGTACGGTCGATTGCACCTGGCTCTTCGCCGACATGGTGGTGCAATTGTTGGGTGCGCTGAACGGGCCCGGCAGCATACACAGGCGATGAATCACATATTCGACCTGGTTGCCGACGCCATCGTTGATCTTGACCGAGCCGTTCCAGAACGCAGGGTTATCGACACCCTGGTCGGCGCCGGCGGCAAGCGTCGCCACATAGCCATTGGCAACGTCATCGTTCCACAGCACGTTGCGATTGGGGAGTGTGCGCAGCCACTGGAAGCCGGTGTGAATGCCGAGGTCGGCTGCCTTGCTCAGCGACGACTCGTACGCCAGCGTCGACGTGGCCAGCGTGACCGAGTTGCTGGACCGCAGAAGATAGATACTGCTGACTAGCATAACTGCCAGCATGATGAGCATCACCGGCAAGGCGATACCGGCCTGGAAGCGGGAACGGTACATCATGGTCTCCAGCCCGAATTGCGGATCGGGACGATGGTTTCAAAAGCGCGATAGCGATAGCAGGTCCAGTCGATCGGGTCGCCCGCCACATCAAGCTTCACCGACACCTTGGATGCCGCAATACCATTTGGCACACTGGTGGTAAACACGTCGAGCGGCGCCGTGGTAGCCGTGCACTTGCCCGTGGTGGCATCGGGTTTCTCCGGGATTGAGCTGCGGGCAATCACAGCCAGGCGTATGGCTGCTACGCGCTGATAATCGCCGGCGCCGCCAGTATCGCCATCACCGTCGGCATCGATCATGGTCGGACTCCACTGCATGACCGCCATGCTGTTGGCGCTGTTGAACTGGGCTGCAGCACGCAAATCAAAGCCATATTCAGCCTTGATGGCGATGACATTGTTGACCACCGACTGGGGATTCTGTGCAGTGCCCGCCAGGTCGGTGGCGCTCAGCATCAGTACGCCGTTGCTTACCGACCAGGTGTGGAAGGCCAGTTTGGCGGCAGGTCCCAGGTTATAGATGCGGGCCTGGCCTTGCTGGTAGTTACCACCCATCAGGAAACCCTTGTTGAAGCGGAAGGACCCCGAGGCCGCGATACTCAGCACATTGGTGGTCGGCGTCGCAGCCAGCTGCGCCATGCTGCAATCGCCGCCGGCAGGTTCCGGCGCGACCACCAGCACGTCGCCTTGCAGGAAGTTAAACGGCGTCGTCGTGTTGGACGTGATGGCGGCTTCGCCGGTATAGTTCGAGCCGACGCCCACATTGCCGACACCGCTGGCGGAACTGCCCGCGTACAGGCTGAGCGTGTCGGAGCGGTCAGCGTTATAGCCGATCACCACCGGCGCCAGCGGCGTGGAGTCCGCACCGTTGTGCTGGACTTTCGTGAGCTGGAAACCCTGCACATCTGACATCTGCGTATTGCAGCCGGAAACCAGACTGTCGTTGATGCCCCAGCCTGCCTGTGCGGCATCGGTATTTATCTGCATCATAGCTAGCATGCCGTTCTGCATCGTATCCGAACCACCCAGCGCGGCCGACTTCTGCGATTCGGAAGTCACCAGCAAGCGGGTCGCAAACATGACCGCCAGCATACCGACGACCACAGCGACCATCAGTTCGACCAGGGAGAAGCCGCGTACGCGGCGGAATGTATAAGGCTTTAACATGGCGGCTACATGATGTAGGAAGTGACCTGATGCTGGTTCTGCGCATCACCTTTGCGGCGGGTCCATTTGAGCGTGATGTTGACCTGGGTCCGCACAAGGCCTGGGGCAATCACCACCGGCGCGATCACGATGCTGTACTTGACCCCCGGGATGCGCTTATCCGTCTCCTTGGCCCAGGTATCCAGCACCATCGGGGCGGCGGCGCCTTCGGCTACCACATAAGCGGGGAGATTGAGCTGGTCATTGTTCATGATACCCAGCAGCTCCTCGGCCGCGAGCGTCGCTTCGGCGCGCAGGCCGGCATCGGAAATCGCCGCATATGAGCGTGCCTGCAGACC
>NZ_JBFRDW010000706.1:0-2964 GCF_052113985.1 Pseudoduganella sp. RAF53_2
GACAATCTCTTTGGCTGCTGGGGTGCCCAATAGAACCACTAGACACTGAGACTGTTCAATGAGGTCACGTATCCAGTTACCAATACCCATCACCACGTTCGTACCGCGTCTGTCCGGCACATCCTGAACGTTGTCAATGAAAATTATCTTTGTTTCAATCTTCTTTATTAATTTAATTGCTCGACGAAAAAGTTCCTCGGCATCACTTTTCTTTGGCACAGGGTCACCCAATGCCGCTAGTAAAGCGATCCCTAGCTGTTTGCGACTGGGATCTACTGGTGAACTAAACACTACCACTGGAACTCTGCTGACAGTGCCGGAATGGTCTGCTTCATTCCGTTGCAGAAAAAGTTTTGCCAGGCGAGACTTTCCCATCCCGCTATTAGCGATAATAAGCATTCCTTTTCCTTTGCCTTCTATTACACATCGCCTATTTAAATGCGAGATTTTTGAGTAAACGATGCGCAAATCTGGATGCACGATAAAAAGCTCATGTGCGATGTGTGCGAGGCGTTCGGTTGTTAAGCGATGTCGCCAATTCGCTTTGCCGGTGTCATCAAACATTTTCGTCCAAGCTCCACATGTGTTCGTCCAAATCCAGCGCAAGCTCAAGATCGTGCTCATCCATCTCCGGTGCGACCTCCAGCTCCCTATCATGCAGGACCGCCTCAAGCTCGCCCATTTGAACAGGGTTCGACAACATAATTGGATGAGAGGATTCATCAAACGTTAGAATCTGTGCTTCTACCCGCTCGACCATCTTCGGGGACCATCGCAACTTCATTACCTCTTTCTTCAACTCTGCTTTGAACTGGACATATTGCTTACGGCTTGGGTTATTCACCTTGTTGCGGTAGGCCAATATCCTCACCGCGCGGTGTTGGTACATTGTCAGGCCGCTTGTGTATTCTGGGTTGACGCTATCAGCGCGGTACCACTGGACGTCCTTGCCAAGAGGATCTTTGAACCAAATGCATCCCAGATCGTTTGGATCGTATTTCAAGAAAATGTCGTGCCCTAGCCATCCTTGCTTAATCATTTGCTGTAGACCGGGATGCTGATAGATCAGGCCGTGGAAAACGATATGCTCGGGGCGTAGCTTCCGCGTTTTAATCGGCATTGCTGCCAGCCTCATCCTAAAGACATCACCCGGGAACCTTGGCTGACGGCCTATCATCCCCTCAGACCACAGCTGCAAAGGCGTATACCCGTCGACACCAGGTTTGTTGGCATAAACGTTGTATACCCAAGCAAAGTAGAGTTTGGCGAACTCCTCAACTGTCGCTGTCGCTTTCTCCTTGGCCTCCTTACGGAAGTCCAGCGACAACTTTGGTCCTACAAATCCTGGCAAATCTGCGAGGAATTCCTTCACCGCTCTTCCGTTGTAGTTCTCAATGTTGGGTTTGTGACGCGGAGAATATGGCTTCGCATAGGCGGTTCCAATTCCGCACAACTCAACGAGCGCGGCATCAATTACCCTTGCGTGATTTTGCAATGCGTTGTCAAAAATCACTCGCGACGGTAAGCCACAGTACGGCACTTCGCTTTTTACTCGGCACATCAATGGGGACGACATGTCCTTCGGCATGATTGCATTTATCAGAGCGTTTAGCGCCGTCCACTGGTTGGGCGCTCTGCCAGAGACCACATGCCCGACAGGCATTCTTGAATATTGGTCCAGGACCACGGTCAGCCATATCTTCCCTAATGGAAGGCCGCTACGTTCGCAGACACCGAAGACACCGGTATTTTTGTCGTCACATTCATAGCGCTGGAGCGGAGCTATTGCCCTGTTTCTGCGGCTCCATTCATCGAACTCCCGCGCTGCTTGCTTATCCCCCTTATTGCGCTTTGTCATTTCCAACGCGCTCACTACCGCCTTCGTATGACGCCTGACTGTGGAGTAGGCGGGTCTATATTTTGGTGCGTCATCGTCAACCCGGGCGATAAGTTTCAGCTCGACTTCGTCGTATACGTCAGAGAACAAAATGCGGCCTTTGCTGCTCCTTACCTTCTGCAATGTCTCACTGAGCGCGTCCCAAGTTATCGCATCCATCCGGCGCTTTCCTGGTCCGCCGCGATCCGCGTAGTTTGGAAATGCCACGGCAACATTTCCACCTGCCTCTTTAATTGCCAAGTCACATCTATAGATGGTCCACTTTGACGGAGCTCGCGCGTCACCGCGCCGTATCCGTATCTCCTCAATTGCATTCTCAATGGCTTCAGTAGGCCGTAGATTGTCGAATTCCTTGAGCAGGTCTTCCCGATAAGCCAATTTCTTGAACCCTTGCTCCTGCTCAGCTTTGCTCTTGTCAGCAATCAGACCTGATACTGCCGGGAGTTCGTCTTTCGCTCCTGGCGGCCGTTTTGCTATCACGCTACGGTGAGCCTCTTCCGGGGCAAGGGGATAAATTTCGCCTTTGCTAAATAACTGAAGAAAGACGTCTCTAGGTATTTGATGCAGGTCGCCACTGAGTAGCTCTCTGACCGCGACCTGCTGAGGCGCGACGTAGTCAATGACCACAGTCTCATTGGCCAAAGTGCTGTGACGGAAATGCACCCCAGGGCGCATTGTGAATTCCCATTGCAATTGATTAGTCATGGCGTACTCCCGTCCTGTGCTTGGTAGCAAGCTTGCTCCACCAGCTTCTCTGCGCCACTTGAAGCTCGAAGTAGGAGCCCATCAAGTCATCTTGCGGCTCGGGAGTCAGCAGCATGTCGTAACGTGTCGCCTCATTCAGCGGCATAAACGCTTTCCACCGCCACGCAGCCGCCTCAATCACATCCAGGGTAAAGCCAGCCCGGACGGCATCTCCGATGGTTGTCGCTTCGAATCGCCGCAGCCAAGCCGAGAAGGTGTCGGTTTCTGCGTTAGGAACATTGGCGCCATTCACGCGCCACATGTCCAAATTCAGGGTCATCACGTTTCCGAGGTGTTCTTGGTCAGTCCATACGAGGTATGGC
>NZ_JBFRDW010000707.1:0-2962 GCF_052113985.1 Pseudoduganella sp. RAF53_2
GGTTGGTGCTGAAGTGTTTCGGATTGCCGATCACGCGGTCGTCGAAGCGCGCGCCGATAGCGATCAGGACGTCGCAGTTCTGCATCGCCATATTCGCTTCATACGTGCCGTGCATGCCCGGCATGCCGACGAAGTTCGGATCGGAAGCGCGCGAACCGCCCAGGCCCATCAGGGTGTTGGTGACCGGGAAGCCCAGCTTCTCGACCATGCGGTTCAGTTCATTCGATGCATGCGCCAGGATCACGCCGCCGCCGGTGTAGATCATCGGACGTTCGGCGGCCAGCAGCAGCTGGACGGCCTTGCGGATCTGGCCCGCGTGTCCCTTGTCCACCGGACGGTAGGAACGCATCTCGATGTCTTTGGGGTAGTTATAGACGTGCTTGTGCATGGAGATATCCTTCGGGATATCGACCAGCACCGGACCAGGACGACCGGTCCTGGCAATGTAGAAGGCCTTCTTGATGGTCTCGGCCAGGTCTTTCACATCCTTCACCAGGAAGTTGTGCTTGACCACCGGACGCGTGATGCCGACGGTATCGCATTCCTGGAAGGCGTCCTGGCCAATGGCGTGGCTCGGCACCTGGCCGGAAATCACAACCATCGGAACGGAGTCCATGTAAGCGGTGGACAGGCCAGTCACGGCATTGGTCACGCCCGGACCGGAGGTCACGAGGGCCACGCCAACCTTGTTCGAGCTGCGCGAATAGGCATCGGCGGCATGGATAGCGGCCTGCTCATGGCGAACCAGGATGTGCTGGAATTTGTCCTGCTTGAAGATGGCGTCGTAGATATACAGCACGGCGCCGCCGGGATAGCCAAAGACGTGTTCTACGCCTTCCTCAGCGAGGCAGCGGACAACGATCTCGGCGCCCGTGATGGGAGCTTCGGTATTCATGAAACATTCCTTTCAAGGTCCATAGGAGATTGATCGGATGCTCTTGCCTATCGAAGTGGGCGTAACCCTGCACGTCCCCAAGCTTCCCTTCTTTCTGCGGTCACCACAACCCTTCCCCCATGCGTAGCTGGAGTACAAGCCATGGCTAAACGCAACTCGTTTGGCCGGAGTTTATGCAGCGGTTTCATCGCCTACCTCTCGCGCTTGTGGCACGGGTTAGAGCAAACTGCTGACAAATGAAAGCTGGTTCTTCAGTACGGCTTTGTGTGCCTGTGCCGAATAACCGGGGAGCTTCGTGGTGTGCAAAGCGTTCTATACGGTACTGCGTTGCACCATTTTGGTCAAGGACAATTATTCAAAAAGTATATTTACGGTGCAATTCTTTACAAAAACCTGCGAAATACTGCAATTTTTGTTACGATGGCGGACTGTCCAAACAGCTATCATCCGCGCAGTACCGTCCTTAAACGCATGGCCACAGACAAAGAACTATCGGATTTTCTCGAGAACGTCGAGCGGCGTGCTTTCAAACAAGCCGTCTATGCGGTGAGGCGGGACGAAGCGGCTTTGGACATCGTTCAAGATGCAATGATCAAGCTCGCCGAGAAATACGGTGATAAACCCGCGGCCGAGCTGCCCCTGCTGTTCCAGCGGATTCTGCAAACCACCATCCTGGACTTTTTCCGCCGCGAGAAAGTTCGCAATACCTGGGTTTCCCTCTTTTCGGGCCTCGGTCCGTCGAATGAGGACCATGAGGATTTTGATATACTTGAGTCTTACGAGGCCGAAGAAGGTTCCCAGGCTGCTGAGTCGAGCGCCGATCAGGTCGAGCGTGCACAAATCTTGCAATTAATTGAAGATGAAGTGCAAAAGCTTCCGGCGCGTCAACGAGAAGCCTTCCTCATGCGTTWCTGGCAGGATATGGATGTGGCTGAAACCGCCGAAGCAATGGGATGTTCCGAAGGGAGCGTGAAAACACATTGCTCACGAGCAACTCACGCACTCGCCGAAGCGCTCAAAGCCAAGGGAATTAAACTATGAACACCGAAGACATCAACTTTGCCTACCGGGTGCGCCACGCGCTCAACGAAAAGCTCGACGATCTGCCGGCCTCGACGACCGATCGCCTGGCTGCCGCGCGCAAAGCTGCGCTGGCCCGGAAAAGGGCCGACGCACCGGCACGCGTGCGCGTGACCCGTACCGCCCCCGCCCTGGCTGGCGGCGCAAGCTTCTTTAGCAATCCGTTTACCTGGGTCCGAAATATGGGTGTAGCCCTGCCGCTGCTGCTGATTGTTGGCGGCATGGTCGGTGTCTACCAGTATGAGCAGCAGCAATCGATCGCCGAGCTGGCCGAAATGGACGCCGCCGTGCTGTCGGATGAGCTGCCGCTGTCCGCTTACCTGGATCACGGTTTTAACGCCTACCTCGAGACCCGCGAGCAATAAATGGCGCGTGTGAGCGGTCGGACAATTCGGATTGCAGCTGCCGTCGGCCTGACTTTGGCCGTGGCGGCTTGCACACGCCAGGACACCGTGCCGCCGCCGGCCGCGTCGTCCACGACCGCTGCCTCGGCGTCCGCCGCCGTTGGCGAAAAACCCCATTGGACCGACCTCACCCCTGCTCAACAGCAAGCCCTCGAACCGCTGAAAGACAGCTGGGAAGAGCTGGGTCCGGTACGCAAGCAAAAATGGATCGAGATCGGCAACCGCCTGAACTCGATGAAACCGGACGACAAGAAGCGCGTCCAGGAACGCATGGCCGAGTGGATCAAGCTGAGCCCGGCCGAGCGCAAGGCTGTGCGCGAAAACTACGCGCGTTTCCAGAAGATCACCCCAGGCCAGAAATCGGCGCAGTGGGAAGAGTATCAGCAGCTGCCAGAAGAGCAGAAAAAGAAACTGGCTGAAGCCGCTGCCGGCAAGAAGCAGCAGCTGGTCAAGCCGCCGACCCCGGCGCAAGCCAAGGTCAAGATGCCTGAACCGATCCGCCCGCATGGCGAAGGCCTGGTGCCTGCGCCGGGCTCGGTGCCGCCCGGCACTGTCGCCCCTGGCCTGACCGGTATCGCAGTGC
>NZ_JBFRDW010000708.1:0-2950 GCF_052113985.1 Pseudoduganella sp. RAF53_2
GGTGAGGGTGGTGGTCAGTTCGGTCAGGTCGCCGTCCATGATCATGTCGAGCTTGTACAGCGTGAGGTTGATGCGGTGGTCGGTCATGCGGCCTTGCGGGAAGTTGTAGGTGCGGATGCGCTCGCTGCGGTCGCCGGAACCGATCAGGCTCTTGCGCGTCGCCGCTTCCTTCGATTGCTGCTCGCGCAGCTGCACGTCCTTGATGCGCGCCGCCAGCACCTTCATGGCCGATGCCTTGTTCTTGTGCTGCGAGCGGTCATCCTGGCACTCGACCACGATGCCCGACGGGATATGCGTGATGCGCACCGCCGAATCGGTCKTGTTGATGTGCTGGCCGCCCGCGCCCGATGCGCGGAAGGTATCGATGCGCAAATCGGCCGGATTGATATGCACGTCTTCCACTTCATCCGCTTCCGGCATCACCGCCACGGTGCAGGCGGAAGTGTGGATGCGTCCCTGCGTTTCGGTGGCCGGCACGCGCTGCACGCGGTGTCCGCCCGATTCGAACTTCAGCTTGGAGTAAGCGCCGTTGCCGATAATGCGCGCGATCACTTCGCGGTAGCCGCCCAGATCGCTCTCGGATGCGGAAACAATCTCCACCTGCCAGCGCGAGCGCTCGGCAAAGCGCGTGTACATGCGCAGCAGATCGCCCGCGAACAGCGCCGATTCATCGCCGCCGGTGCCGGCGCGGATTTCGAGGAAGATATTGCGCTCGTCGTTTTCATCCTTTGGCAACAGCATCTTCTGCAGTTCCAGGTCCAGCGTGGCGATGCGCGCCTTGCCGCCTTCGATTTCTTCCTGCGCGAATTCCTTCATGTCCGGATCGGACAGCATGGCCTGCGCTTCGTCGATATCGCTCTGCGCCTGCTGGTAGTCCTTGTACAGCGCCACCAGCGGGCCCAGCTCGCTGTGCTCGCGCGTCATCTTGCGGTAGCTGTCCATATTCGACGTGGCGCCTTCGGACATCAGCAGATGGTCCAGTTCGTCCAGACGGTTTGCCAGTTGGTCCAGCTTGGCCAGCATTGATGGTTTCATCAGAATCCTGTTGTTGAAGATTGCGCCGAGGTAGCGCGGGAAGTGCGGGAGGTGCCGCGTCGCGCGGCAGGAGACCGGCGCCGCTAACGGCGGCCGCGGAACAGCGTTGGCAGCAGTTCTGCCAGTTGGGCGCGTTCGTCGCCCTGTGCGCGGTGCAGCGCTTGCTGCGGGCCGTGCATGAACTTGGCGGTCAGGCCTTTGGACAGCGCTTCCAGCACCGCATCGACCGATTCGCCTTTCGCGAGCAGCTTGCGTGCGCGCTCCAGTTCCAGCAGGCGAATCGCTTCGCCGTTTTCGTGCAGGCCCTGGATGACGGGCACCACGGCGCGGTCGTCGATCCAGTGCATGAAGGATTGCACGCGCGTTTCGATAATCGCTTCAGCCTGCGCCACCGCGGCCTGGCGGTTTTCCAGGCCGGTCTGCACCACCTTGCCGAGGTCATCCACGGTGTACAGGAAAACGTCGTTCAGGCGGCCCACTTCGGCTTCGATATCGCGCGGYACGGCCAGGTCGACCATGAACATCGGCTTGTGGCGGCGTGCCTTGATCGCGCGCTCGACCATGCCGAGGCCAATCAGTGGCAGCGAAGAAGCCGTGCACGAGATGACGATGTCGTATTGGTGCAGCTGGTTCTGCAGATCGGCCAGGCGCGTGGCCTTGCCATTGAAGCGGTGTGCCAGCGATTCGCCGCGCTCCATGGTGCGGTTGGCCACCGTGATCGATTTGGGATTCTGCGCCGCGAAGTGGGTGGCGCACAGCTCGATCATTTCGCCCGCGCCGATGAACAGCACGTTCTGGTCGCTGATCTTGTCGAAGATGCGCTGCGACAGGCGCACGGCGGCAGCCGCCATCGATACGCTGTGTGCGCCAATTTCGGTGGTGCTGCGCACTTCTTTCGCCACCGAGAAGCTGCGCTGGAACAGCTGGTGCAGATAGGTGCCCAGGCCGCCCGCTTCATCGGCGGTACGGATGGCGTCCTTGATCTGGCCCAGGATCTGGGTCTCGCCCAGCACCATCGAATCCAGGCCGGACGCAACGCGGAAGGTGTGGCGCACGGCGTCATGCTGCGGCAGCATGTAGAGATGCGGACGCAGCTCGTTAAAGTTCAGCTGGTGGAACTCGGCCAGGAAATGTGCGCCCGCATCGAGCGGATTGTCGGCATTGCTGGCTGCGTAAAGTTCGGTGCGGTTGCAGGTGGACAGAATGGCCGCTTCATTGCCGCCGCCGCCGTCGATACGCTGGAACCAGTTGCGTGCCGCCGTGACCGCCGTCCCGAGCTGCTCAGGCGCGAACGCCAGCCGTTCGCGCAAGGCGACGGGCGCAGTGGTGTGATTGAGGCCGACGGCGAGAAGTTGCATTTACGGTCACGCGTGGGGGATTAGCCGACATTATACCGTGATGCGCTGCAATCCTTCAGGAACCCAGCTTTTCCAGACGGTATCCGTAGCTGTACACGGGCACCAGCCGGAAGCCGTTTTCCGGCTTCAGTTGCAGCTTGTTGCGGACCCGCGAAACGTGGGTGTCCATGGTCCGCGACGGCACTTCCGATTCGCGAATCCACACCGATTCGTGGATGTAGGCGCGGGACAGCGGGCGGCCGATGTTGCGGAAAAACAGCAGAGCGAGGTAGAACTCCTTGTGCGTCACGTCCAGAACCTGGCCATCCATCAGCAGACGGCCGGGGCGGGTTTCGAACACATATTGTCCAAATTGCAGCTGTTCTGCGCCATTCTGGCTTGGGTAAGCGCGGCGCAGCTGGGCTTGCACACGCGCCACCATCTCGCTGCGGCGCAGGGGCTTGATCATGTAATCGGATGCGCCCACCGCCAGGCCGGCGACGATATCGTCCTCGCCCGAGCTGGTGGTGATGAACATGACGGGGGCATTCTCCGGCAGCTTTTCGCGCGTCTTGCGC
>NZ_JBFRDW010000709.1:0-2943 GCF_052113985.1 Pseudoduganella sp. RAF53_2
GCGTGGTGGTGCGCCGTGCCGACTATAACGATCCGGCGTCGCTGGATGCGGCCTTCGACGGCGCGCAGAAAGTGCTGCTGATTTCGTCCAGCGAGATTGGCCAGCGTGACGCCCAGCATCGTAATGTGGTCGATGCGGCCAAACGCGCGCAGGTGAAGCTGCTGGCCTACACCAGCGTGCTGCGTGCGGACACTTCGCGCCTCGGCCTGGCGGCGGAACACGTGGCCACCGAGCAGGCGATCCGCGCCAGCGGCCTGCCATTCTCCTTCCTGCGCAACGGCTGGTACTACGAGAACTTCAGCTCGCGCATCCAGGCCGGCGCAGCGCATGGCACGGTGGTGGGCAGCTCGGGCAATGGCCGTATCGCGGCAGCGGCACGCGCCGATTATGCGGCGGCGGCAGTGGCGGTGCTGACGGCGGCAGCGCCGGAGCCGGTGTACGAGCTTGGCGGCAGTGCGCCGTTCACCCTGGCCGAGTTGGCTGCCGAAGTGGCGCGTCAATCCGGCCGCGAGGCTGCGTATCAGGATCTGCCGCAGGCGGAGTTCAAGAAAGTGCTGCTTGGCCTGGGTGTGCCGGAAGTGTATGCCGAGCTGATTTCGGATTCCGACGCCGCCGCAGCGGGCGGTGCGCTGGATGACAACACGCGCACCCTGGAGCGCCTGATTGGCCGCGCGCCGCGCACGCTGGCGGATGCGGTAAAAGCAGCGCTGTAATGCAAAACGCCGCAAGCTCGTGAAAGCTTGCGGCGTTTTAGCGGAATTCTGTGGTGCCCACGGAGGGACTCGAACCCCCACACCTCGCGGCACATGGACCTGAACCATGCGCGTCTACCAATTCCGCCACGTGGGCACTGGTACTGCAGTGACTTTGAAAACAGCGTTTGGTGCCCACGGAGGGACTCGAACCCCCACACCTCGCGGCACATGGACCTGAACCATGCGCGTCTACCAATTCCGCCACGTGGGCGCTGTTTTCTTTGTCTCCGTTGCGGTGTTCAGCAACAGAAGGCACGCATCTTAAAGGTCGAAGCGGTTTCGGTCAAGTGCAATTTGTGCTTTTGTGAAATTATTTACCACGCCTTGTCAGAAAAACTCGTCCAGCATCAGGTGGAAGCGTAATTTGCGCTGGTCCGGCTGGCGGACGCCATAGCTTTCGAACATCTGCCGTTGCAGGTCCGGCCCGAATTCGCCCAGGCAGTTGTGCAGGATGGCCAGGTCCTGATAGCGGTCGGCGATGCCGGCGCGGCCAACATCGATGCAGCCGGCCACTTCGCCATCCTGCACAAATAGGTTATCCAGCGAGAAGTCGCCGTGGGTGACGACAGGATCGGCGGCCATTGGCAGCAGGTCGGTCATCTCTTGCCAGACCTGGGCTGCGGTTTGGCCGGCGCGCTCGTCGTCGAAATCGTCTTCATCAACCAGCCCGGCGACCATGCGCGCGTGGGCACGGGCGAGGCGGAATTCGAGGCTGCTGTTGAATGGGCAATCGGTGACGGGGATGGCATGCAGTCGCTGCAGGAATCGGCTAATGGCGTCGACGATGGCGGGGCCACGTTCCGGTGCTGCGGCGAGCAGTTCGTAGGCGGTCCGGCCGGGCAGGGCGTCCATCAGCAGCCAGGCTTCGCTGGCGTCGCAGCTGAATTGGCGGACGGCGGGAACGGCGATATGCGCCGAGAGCCAGCGCAGGCGGGTGGTTTCGGCAAGCAGGTCGTCGGCGACAGTTCCCCGGCCATGCTTCAGATACAGGTCTGGCTGACCGTGAAGATGGTAGACGGCGCCGCCGGATTCACCAACAGTGTTGCGCGACCAGGTATAGCCTTCGATGTGTGCCGCAATGCTGGCAGGTACTGGCACGGCGGCGCAGGGATGTTCACGGTTCAAGCGAGGACTCCGGGTGGATCGCGATGGTTGTCGATCTTAACATCACGCGAGCACTGCTTGTGGTGCAGGATCAGGTGCAACAGACCGCCGGCCGGGCGGCCCATGAAGCGGGTCAGGCACGTCGGCGCTGTAGAAAAGAAAAACGCCGCAAACTCATGAAAGCTTGCGGCGTTTTTCGCGGAATTCCTGGTGCCCACGGAGGGACTCGAACCCCCACACCTCGCGGCACATGGACCTGAACCATGCGCGTCTACCAATTCCGCCACGTGGGCATTACTGTGCGTTGCAACAGCGGGGCGCATTGTGACCGACGGCGAGGCTGGCGTCAATAGCAACTGGTGCATCAAATTCATAAGCGCTCGCGTCGTGCACTTCCCATTCGCCGTCGCCCATCAGACGCAGCACGTGGGTGTGGTGGCGCAGCACGGCGGCGCGGTGTGCGACGCTGATCAGCGTGGCGCCACTGTCGCGCAGGCGCGCGTAGAGCGAGGCTTCGTTGCCGCTGTCGAGTGCGCTGGTGGCTTCGTCGAGGATGACGATGTTTGGCTTGTGCACCAGCACGCGTCCGAACGCCAGGCGCTGCTGCTCGCCGACCGATAGCAACTTTTCCCAGTCATTGACCGCATCCAGGCCGCCCACGCGCTCGACCAGTCTGGGCAGATGAACCTGTTCCAGTATTTCCAGCAACTGTTCGTCGCTCAGGTCTGACTCGACGCTGGGGTAGATGAGCTGGCTGCGTAGCGTGCCCGATTGCAGATAGGGTTGCTGCGGCAGGAAGAAAAAGTCCTCGATGGGCGGTTGATGAATCACGCCGCTGCCTGTATTCCACAAACCCGCTATCGCACGCAACAGCGAGCTTTTGCCGCAGCCGCTGTCGCCGGTAATGAGCAGGGCATCGCCTGGCTTCAGGATCAGGCTCAGTTCCTTGATGAGCACGCGTTCGGATTGCGGGGGATGCAGCGTCAAGGCTTCCAGCGCGAGATGCTCGCCTGGGCGCGTTTGAATGCGCGGATGCTGCTTGTCGTCGGTCTTGCTTGCCGGGCTCGGCTCCACGAGGTTGGAC
>NZ_JBFRDW010000710.1:0-2937 GCF_052113985.1 Pseudoduganella sp. RAF53_2
GCGGAGCATTAATCCGCCGACAACTAAACGCGAGGTTGGCTTTGCTTTCCTCGCGTTTTTTTTCGGATGTTGTATAGTCGGGGCATGAAAACTCGCACTCTCGTTTTACAGGGCCTGGCCCTGATTGCCTTGAGTGGCGCGGCACAGGCGCAGCAAATCTATCTGTGCACCGATGCCGACGGCCATAAGGAACTGACGGATTCCCGCAAGGGGAGCAACTGCAAGGCGCTGGATCTGCCGCCCGCTTCAATTGCCGCACCTCAGGGTGCCGCGCGGCCGCGTCCGGTGACGCCTGTTGCCAGCCCGGGTAATTTCCCGCGCGTGGACAGCGCCGAGCAGAAGGCCCGCGATGCGGACCGCAAGGCTATCCTGACCGACGAACTCAACTCCGAAACGAAAAAGCTGGCCGAGCTGCGCAAGGAGTTCAACAACGGTGAGCCGGAACGCCGTGGCGACGAGCGCAATTACGCCAAGTACCTGGAACGGGTGGCCACGATGAAGGACAGCATCGCCCGTTCGGAACAGAATGTGGAAGCGTTGAAGCGGGAAATCGCCAACATCAAATGAGCATCGTGAGCAATATCGCCGCGCGCGCGGCAGCCGCCATGGCGCGGCCGCAGGCGCTCGCCGGTCTGGACTTGCTGGCATCGGCCGTCGTGCTGGTGGACGGCCAGGGCCACATCACCTTCGCCAACGCGGCGGCGGAAAACTTGCTCGAATCTTCGGTCAAGGCCCTGTCGCGCCAGCAGCTGGGCGGCCAGTTCAGYAATCCCGAAGAACTCGAACATATCGTGGCGCAGGCGCGCGAGCACAAGTTCTCCGATGTGCGGCAGGAACTGGTGCTGGAACGTCACGGCCGTGAACCGCTGCATGTGCACGTGATCGCCAGCGCGCTGGAAGAACCGGGCGACACGGTGCTGATCGAGCTGCGCGAAACCGTGCAGCAAATGAAGCAGGACCGCGAAGAGCGCCTGCTGGACCAGAGCCAGGTCAACAAGGAGCTGATCCGCAACCTGGCCCATGAAATCAAGAATCCGCTGGGCGGCATCCGCGGCGCGGCGCAACTGCTGGAAATGGAACTGCCGCCGCTGCACCTGACGCAGCTGCGCGAATACACCCAGGTCATCATCAAGGAAGCGGACCGCCTGCAGACGCTGGTGGACCGCCTGCTGGCGCCGCACCGTCGCCCGCACATCGTAGGCGACGTCAATATCCACGAAGTGCTGGAGCGCGTGCGCAGTCTGATGCTGGCCGAATTCCCGAATGGCCTGAAGATTCAGCGCGACTACGACGCTTCGCTGCCGGAGTTCCGCGGCGACAAGGAACAGCTGATCCAGACCGTCCTCAACATCGCCCACAACGCGGCCCAGGCCCTGGCCGGTCGCATCGAAGCGGGCGATGCGGAGATCGTTTTCAAGACGCGGGTGGCGCGTCAAGTCACCATGGCCAAGGTGCGTTATAACCTGGCATTAGATTTGCATATCATCGACAACGGACCGGGCATTCCTCCGGCCATCCGCGACCGGATCTTCTACCCGCTGGTGTCGGGCAGGGATGGTGGAAGCGGACTGGGCCTGACCCTGGCCCAGACTTTCGTACAGCAGCACCTCGGCGTAATCGAGTGCGAAAGCCGGGCGGGAATGACGGACTTCAGGATTTTGTTGCCCCTGCCATAAGCGAGGGGCGTGATATGCGGAGAATCACAGCTACATGAAACCAATCTGGATAGTTGACGACGACGAATCGATCCGCTGGGTTCTGGAAAAGGCGCTGGCGCGGGAAAACCTCGCGACCCGCAGCTTTGCCAACGCACGCGATGCCATTGCCGCGCTCGAAAGCGAGACGCCGCAAGTGCTGGTGTCGGACATCCGCATGCCGGGCGATTCCGGCCTCGACTTGCTGACCCTGGTCAAACAGCGCCATCCCGGCCTGCCGGTCATCATCATTACCGCTTTCTCCGACCTCGATTCGGCCGTGGCCGCATTCCAGGGCGGGGCTTTTGAATACCTGGCCAAGCCATTCGATATCGACAAGGCGGTGGAGCTGATCCGCCGCGCGCTGGAGGAAAGCCTGCGCGAAGCGAATGTGGAATCCGGCCCCGCCGATACGCCCGAAATCCTGGGCCAGGCGCCGGCGATGCAGGAAGTATTCCGCGCCATTGGCCGCCTGTCGCAATCGAACGTGACGGTGCTGATTACGGGCGAATCCGGCACCGGTAAGGAACTGGTGGCGCGTGCCCTGCACAAGCACAGCCCGCGCGCTTCGCAACCCTTCATCGCCATCAACACGGCCGCCATTCCAAAGGACTTGCTGGAATCGGAACTGTTCGGCCATGAGCGCGGCGCCTTCACCGGCGCGCAGACCACGCGCCGCGGCCGCTTTGAGCAAGCCGAGGGCGGCACGCTGTTCCTCGATGAAATCGGCGACATGCCGTTTGACTTGCAAACGCGCCTGCTGCGCGTACTGTCGGATGGCCACTTCTACCGCGTCGGCGGCCACCAGCCTTTGAAGGCCAATGTGCGCGTGATTACGGCGACGCACCAGAATCTGGAGCAGCGCGTGCGCGACGGCCTGTTCCGCGAGGACTTGTATCACCGCCTGAACGTGATTCGCCTGCGTCTGCCCAGTTTGAGGGAGCGCCGTGAGGATATCCCCATTCTGGTGCGTCACTTTTTGGTGCAGAGCGCCAAACAGCTGGGCGTGGAAGCCAAGCGCATGAGCGATGCCACCCTGACCTTCCTGCAAAGCCTGGAATTGCCGGGCAATGTGCGCCAGCTGGAAAACCTGTGCAACTGGATCACCGTGATGGCGCCGGGGCAGACGGTGGAAGTGAAAGACCTGCCGCTGGAGCTGACCGAGGAACGCGGCGCCCAGCCTGCCGCAACGGCCGCCGCCGAAAACGTCATGCCCCAGCATCACGGCACCGTGGTGCATGCC
>NZ_JBFRDW010000711.1:0-2935 GCF_052113985.1 Pseudoduganella sp. RAF53_2
ATAAAGGGCTCTGTGCCGCTGACCTGGACGTCGGCCTGACCGGACAGCGATTGCACGGCGGACGAAAACTCATTGAATGCAGCGGCGTTGACCAAATGGATCGCGAAGCCCAGCGCTACACCAACCGCAATGGCCGCAATCGCGACCAGTGCGCGTACCGGATGCGCGCGCCATTCGCCGAGCAGCAGCCAGCGGGACAGGCGCCGTAGCGACGCGTCTTGCGTCAACTGCTGCATTCCAGGTTGTAGCGCTCAGCTGCGCGTTTGGCTTTGATGCGCGTTCGCTCGGTATTCTGGAGTGTGGCGTCGCGGGCGTCTTCTTCAGCCCATTTCTGATCCTGCTTCAGCTTTGCGCACTTGCGCTGCCGGACGCCTGCCGCGCGGCTTGCTGCTGCATCCTCGCGCTCCTGCTGCGCCTCGCGCTTGTGACGGGCCTTTTCCAGTTTTGCCGCTTCATTCTGCTGGCGCGCCAGATCGGATTTCGCAGCTGGATTGGACACGGGAGCTTCCGGAACGGCGACCACGCCCGCCTGTCCCCGTTCGCAGGGCTGCTGGCTGTAGGTGATTTTGCCGTCCACCGTGCATTTGTTCACGGTCTGCGCGGCGGCGGGCAAGGCGACGGCGAGTAGCAGAAGTAGTGGTTTCATATGATCTTCCCCGGATTCATGATACCGAGGGGATCAAGTGCGGCTTTGATCGCGCGCATCATTTGCAGCTCCACTGGCGACTTGTAGCGCGCCAGTTCGTCGCGTTTCAGCGCGCCGATGCCATGTTCGGCTGAAATCGAGCCACCGAATGCGACGACGTTATCGTGCACCAGGAGGTTCACGGCGTCCTGATTGCTCAGGAAGTCTTCGTTCGAGATGCCAACCGGCGGCGCGACATTGAAATGCAGGTTGCCGTCGCCAAGGTGGCCGAAGCAGACCAACTGGCAGCCGGGGAAAGCCTGCTGCAGCAGCGGCTCGGTGTCTGCAATGAAGTCGGCGATGGCCGATACCGGCAGCGAGATATCGTGCTTGATGTTCTTGCCGTCCGCCGCCTGCGCCAGAGGAATGTGCTCGCGCATCTGCCACAAGCCCTGCGACTGGGCGACCGAGCTGGCCACAACGGCGTCTTCGATCACGCCGTCGTCCAGCGCGGCGCCGATGGCGCGTTCCAGCAGACCGACCGCATGTTCCTCGGATTCGCTGCTGGACAGCTCCAGCAGCACATACTGCCCGTGCTCTTGCGCGAACGGTTGCGGCAGTTGCGGGAAATGCTTGTGGACCAGGCGCAGGCAGAATGCGGACATCAGCTCAAAACCCGTCAGGCTGGCGCCGCAGCGGTCCTGCATCACGGACAGCAGGCGTAAGGCGTCGGCTGGCGAAGCGAGGGCGGCGAGGGCGGTGATGCTGGCTTTCGGCTGCGGGAATAATTTCAGCACGGCGCCAGTGATGATGCCCAGTGTGCCTTCGGCGCCGATGAACAGATCGCGCAGGTCGTAGCCGGTATTGTCCTTGCGCAGACCGCGCAGACCGGACCAGATCTCGCCTTGCGGCGTCACCACTTCCAGGCCGAGACACAGCTCGCGCGTGTTCCCGTAACGCAGAACCGCCGTGCCGCCGGCATTGGTCGAGAGATTGCCGCCGATGGTGCAACTGCCTTCGGCCGCCAACGACAAGGGGAACAGGCAGCCATGCGCTGCCGCCGCTTCCTGCACGGATTGCAGAATGCAGCCCGCATCGACAGTCATGGTGCGGTTGACCGGATCGACAGCACGCACTTGGTTCAGCCGGGCGAGCGAGAGTACCACCGCGCTGCCGCTCGCATCGGGCACGCTGCCGAGCACCAGGCCTGTATTGCCGCCCTGCGGCACAATGGGGACATGTGCCRCCACGCAGGCGCGCACCAGTACCGCCACTTCCTGTACCGAACCGGGACGCAGCACTGCCAGCGCGCGGCCCGTAAAACGTCCGCGCCAGTCGCGCAGGAAGGGCGCCATGTCGGCTTCCCCGGTCAGCACATGCGCATCGCCGAGCAGTTGGCGGCAGTGTTCGAGGAAGGCCGATTGCATCATTTCACGGAATTGGAATTGATCTTATCCAGCAGGTCTTTGGCGGCTTTCTTGGCGGCGCGCTTATACGGCGCCACATACAGAATCGCGCACAGGAAGTACACCACGACGATGCCAGCCTCGCCCCAGCCCAGCCACGGCATGGCTTTATCGCTCCAGCCGCGCACCACGCCTTCAGTGAAATAGAGCAGGATCATCATCGACGTCCACTGCAGCGTGTAGATATCGCGCTTGATGATGCCGGCCAGAGGAATCAGCAGCGGCGCGGCCTTCAGCGCAAGCCAGGAACCGCCGGGATGCAGCGGCGAAATCAGCAGCTCCCACAGCAGGCACCAGATAATCAGCGCCACCATGCTGCCGATAGCGCCCCAATGGAAGAATTTATGTTTGCTGGATTCCATCACATTCCCTGCATTCTGACGGCGGTTTCGGCGAGGCGGCGGCCGAGGGCCACGGCCAGGCGCTTCTCATCGTCGGTAATTGGTTTCTTGCCATCCAGGCCGGACCAGTGGCTGGCGCCGTAGGGCGAGCCGCCGCTCGATGTGGTCATCAGCTCAGGATGCGTGTAAGGCAGGCCCAGAATCATCAAGCCATGGTGCAGCAGCGGGATCATCATCGACAGCAGGGTTGATTCCTGGCCGCCGTGCAGACTGCCGGTGGAGGTGAACACACAGGCAGGCTTGCCGGCCAGGGTGCCGGACAGCCATTCGGCCGAGGTGCCATCCCAGAAATACTTCATGGCTGATGCCATATTGCCGAAGCGGGTCGGCGAACCGACGGCAATTGCGGCACACTCGCGCAAATCGTCGAGTTCCACATACGGCGCACCTTCGTCCGGCACGGCGGGCGCGGTCGCCTCGGCCACAGTGGACACAGCTGGCAC
>NZ_JBFRDW010000712.1:0-2934 GCF_052113985.1 Pseudoduganella sp. RAF53_2
GTCCTGCTTTGCCGCGCGCAAGGCGGACAAAGTCTATTGCGTGGAGTTTAATCCCGACATGGTCCGCGAGGCGACCCGCTTCCTCGCCATGAATGAGGGTGGCGAAAAGGTCGAAGTGATCCACGCCGACGCTTTCGAATACCTGCCGCCGGAGCCGGTGGACGTGGTGATCTGCGAGATGATCCACGTTGCCATGCTGCGCGAAAAGCAGGTCGAAGTGATCGAGAATTTCAAGCAGCGCTATCTGCGCCAGTTTGGCGGTCCGCTGCCGGTGTTCCTGCCCGAAGCCGTCCTGATGGCGGTGCAGCCGGTGCAGCAGGAGTATGATTTCGAAGGTTTTTACGCGCCCATCGTGCAATTCCAGCAGCCAGGCGTGCTGCATCCCGGCACGCTGGAACTGGGCCAGCCGGCCGTCTATTCCCTGATCGATTTCACCCAGCCAAACGAGCTGACGTATCGCTGGGAAGGCAAATTCGCCATCGAACGTGACGGCACGCTGAACGCGCTGCGTTTTGTCACCAAGAACATACTGGCCGTGGTGCAGGAGCGGTCCTCGACCATCGACTGGCTCAACCATTACATGACCTTGCCATTGGCCGAACCGTTGGCGGTGCGAGCCGGCGACGTGGTCCAGGTCAGCTTTGCCTACCGCGCAGGCGGCTCCATCCAGTCCCTGCAAGCAGCCATGCGCGCCGAACTGGCACCGGTCGCCACCGCCGTGTTCGCCTGAACAACAGCCCCGCCCGTGTACCATTTGGGGTCAGGCGCCAAATGAGACACGGGCTGAGCCGCGCTTCGGCCCTGATTTTTCGCCATTCATCGCCCCATTTTGCAGTTGGTCGCACGGCGATTGTCCGCCCCGGACGTCCGCTTTAAAGTCTGGACAACAATAAACCGGGGGACTTCATCATGCTGGGCTTTCTGTTGTGGTTATTGCTTCTGTTCATCTGCTGGCCGCTCGCCTTGCTGGCCCTGGTCCTGTATCCTCTGGTCTGGCTGATGCTGCTGCCATTCCGCCTGCTCGGCATTGGCGTGGAAGCCGTGTTCGAACTGCTGCGTGCCATCGTAATGCTGCCGGCCCGCGTTCTGGGCGGCGGCCGATAACAACCATAAAAACCAAATCTTGCGACTCGTCCCACTCTTCCTTTTCCTCACCCTGACCCTGGCCGGCTGCCAGTCCACCATGCAACGTATCGCCGACTGCAAAGCCGGCGACTGGCGCGCAATCGGGCAAAAGGACGGCGCCGCCGGCGAAAAATCCGAGTTCTCCGATCGCAAAGACTTCTGCGAAAGCTACGACAAGCGAGGCGGCGCTGACGCAGCCACCAGCTATGCCGCCGGTTGGGCGTCCGGCAATGCCGAGTTCTGGTCCAGCYGCGGACAGGTGGACGGACACGCGGCCATACCGCTGACGGCCGGCTGGGAACGCCGGACTGCCAGCGAAGAAGTCCGCAAAAAGAGCACGCCCTTGTCCCAGCCCGCCTACGAGGCCGGCTGGTTGCAAGGCAATACCGATTACTGGCAGGATCTGGGCCGCAAAGAGGGCACCGCTGGCCAGCCGCTGACCGCGCGCGAGCAGGCGAGGGTGCGTGCCACTGAACTGAATATCCGCTACGACGACATCGCTTACGGCAATGGCTGGCAAGCAGGCAACCGCACCTTCTGGGAAGACGTCGGATATTCCGACGCCCGCAGCGGCATCCCGGATGCGGAATTCAAAACCCGCGCCGCCAAAGCCAGGGCGGCTGGCGTTCAAGTCCAGGAAGAAGCCTACCGCAAGGCGTGGAACGCAGAACTGATCAATTACTGGCGCAACCTCGGCACCCAGGACGCCACCAGCGGCAAGGAATTCGGCATCCGCAAGCGCGAAGCCAATCAGCGCGGCCTCAAGGTGCTGGAGCGCGATTACCTGGACGCCTGGGAAGCCCGCCTGGCCCAATACTGGCGCCAGACCGGCGATCAGGATGGCTTCGGCCATCCCTACATGCTGGAGCAGCGCGTGGCGAATGCCGGCCGTGATGGGGTATTCGTGATCCACAACTCGCGTGCCCTGTACCGGGAAGCCTGGGATGCCGCCAACGCACGATACTGCACCCCGGCCAATGCCTTCGAATGGGGCCGCACCAGCCAGCCGATGGCCGTCGAAGTCTGTGCACCGCCGCAGCAGGATTTCCTGCGCCGCGCCTACCTGAACGGCGGCGCCTATCTGCAAGCGTCCCTGCGCTACGACCGGGCCAGTGACCGCGCGGAAGACTTCCAGCGCAAGGCGCGCGATGCCCGCAAGCGCATGGATCGGGCCGAACGCGATATCCGCGCCGAACGTGAGCGCAAAGACCGCGCTCCAAGTGAGGATAATTTGCGCCGTCTGGAAGGTGAGCGCCGTGACGCCGAGGGCGATATGCGCCGCGCCGAACATGAGCGCGATGAGGCACGCCGCAGTGCCGACCGCCACCGCTACGATATGGACATGCTGAAACGGGACGCCTTACTGCACTGACCAGCCCTTGAATTCTTGCAGGCTCACCCAACCTTGTAGCTCCATTACTGCTAGAATCAATGATGCCTTCATGGCATCGGTCAAGGAGAATTGTGATGAGCCGCAAGACACCTATCGAGCGTTACCGCAATATCGGCATCAGCGCCCATATCGACGCGGGTAAAACCACGACCACGGAACGCATCCTCTTTTACACTGGCGTCAACCACAAGTTGGGTGAGGTGCACAACGGTGCTGCCACCATGGACTGGATGGAGCAGGAACAGGAACGCGGCATCACGATCACCTCGGCCGCGACCACGGCCTTCTGGAAGGGCATGGGCGGTAACTTCCCCGAGCACCGCATCAACATCATCGACACCCCCGGCCACGTGGACTTCACCATCGAAGTCGAACGCTCTATGCGCGTGCTGGATGGCGCGGTGATGGTGTACGAC
>NZ_JBFRDW010000713.1:0-2924 GCF_052113985.1 Pseudoduganella sp. RAF53_2
GGGCGAACCGGTGCTCGACGATGCCAGCCTGTTCGAACTGGCGGGCGGACACCCGGCGCTGACCGCGGAAATCCTGTCCGAATTCGAAGTCGCCAACGCGGCCGATCACGCGGCGCTCGATGCCGCCTTTGCGCGCGGCGACCTGGCAGCGGTGGGCCGCATCGCCCATGCCATCAAGGGCGCGGCGCGCACCTTGGGCGCGATGCGCTACGCGGCGGCCGCCGCAGCGCTGGAATGCGCCTGGCGCGCGGACGATGCCGATGCCGCGCGCAGCGCACGCGGCCCTTTTGAAGCGGCATACGCGGAGCTGCGCACCCACCTGCATTCACTGGAGCTTGGCCATGCACTTTGAACAATTGCACATTCTGGTCGCGGAAGACCACGGTTTTCAACGCAAAGCGCTGGTGCGCATGCTGCGCGGCCTTGGCGCGGGGCAGGTAACGGAAGCGGAGGACGGCATCGCCGCCTTGTCCGCCTGCCGCGCGCCGGAGCGGCCTGTCGATATTGTCATCATGGACCTCGACATGCCGGGCATGGATGGCATGGAGCTGATTCGCCATCTGGCCGAGGCGCGCAGCACGGCGCGCGTGATCGTGTCCAGCGCACTGGATAAGGCGCTGCTGGCCTCAGTGGAAACCATGGCGCGGGCTTATGGCGTGCCTTTGCTTGGGCGCGTCGACAAGCCGGTCACACCGTCCAAGCTGAGCGCCTTGCTGGGCGTGGAAGTCTCGCGTGGCGTATCGCGCGCGACGCCGGCCTTCACAGCCGATGACGTCCGCGCCGGCCTGGACCGCCGTGAGTTCGTCGCTTTCTATCAGCCCAAGGCGTCGCTGCGCGATGGCGTGGTGGTGGGTGTGGAGGCTCTCGCGCGCTGGCAGCATCCGCAATACGGCACGCTGGCGCCGGCGTCGTTCATCGGGTTGATCGAGCAGCACGGCATGGTGGAGGAGCTGACCTGGCAGGTGCTGGAACATGCGGCACAGGCCTGGCGGCAGTGGGCGCTGCAGGGGCATATTTTGAAGGTGTCCATCAACCTGTCGCTGCTGGCCTTGCAGCAGCCGGGCTACGCGGCGCGCATCATCGAAGCAGTTGCGGCGCATGGCGTGGATAGCCGCTACATCGTGTTCGAAATTACGGAATCGTCGGAAATGGCGGATGTGCCGCACTGCCTGGAGAATTTGACGCGCTTGCGCATGCACGGCTTCAGCTTGTCGATCGACGATTACGGCACGGGCTATGCAAGCATTCAGCAGTTGCTGCGGGTGCCGTTCAGCGAGTTGAAAATTGACCGCTCTTTTGTCAGCGCGGCGTCTTCCGATGAAACGCGCCTGACCGTGCTGGCCAGCAGTCTGCAATTGGCGCAGCGACTTGGCTTGGAAGCGGTGGCCGAAGGTGTTGAGACAATGCAGGATTGGGATTTGCTGGCATCGCTGGGATGCAGTCTGGCGCAGGGTTACCTGATTTCGCGTCCCCAGCCGGTTGCGGATTTGCCGGCGGCCGTCGTGCGCTGGGAAGAGTCTTACGCGCGCTTGCCTTCCGCTGCGGCATAAGCGGGCAGGCGCCAGGCGCACCAGACGACGGCCAGCAGAATGGAGGCGATGACCAGGCCTACGCCGGCCGTCACCTGTTCATCCAGCGCGTAGGCGTTGCACAGGCGCTGTGGCATGTCCTGATACTGGATGCCGGCAATCGCCATCATCCAGCACAGGTTCCCCAGGAAGAAGAGCTGGATCACCGCATTGGCGCGTTTCAGTGCGCCTGGCAGCAGCGCACCCATGATGGCCAGCGACGCGAACTTCGCGGCTTCGGCCAGCGGCAAGGTCAGGCTTTCTTCCAGCGCGCGCGGGATCATCCAGTAGGCGCTGGCCATGAGCAGCCAGCTCATGCCGGTCAGCCCATATGCATCGACGCGCGCGATGAGCGCCGCCACTCGCGTGTTCTGCAGCGCCTGCCCAATCAGCGCGCCGCCGATCGCGATCAACGGCAGCTGCACCAGCATATGCAGCCCCATCGACGCCTCCAGCGGACCGTGCCACACCAGTGCGGCGGCCAGCAGCGCAATCCCCGCTGCACCGCTGCGTGCCGCCGGACGTGTCGCCATGTGCATCATGGCGCCGCTCCAGCGCGGGCGATGCGGACGGGGACCGGGCTGGCGAGAGCTTGTGCGGCATCGATGGCTTCGGCGGGCTGTTCGTAGTCGATGATGCGCACCAGCCGGCCGTTGCGGTCGATCAGGTGGAAGGCCGCGTTATGCTGGAACTCTCCCAGCGGCGCGGGCAGGATCACGACGCCTGCGGTCTTCAGCAGCCGTCGGCGCTGGACCGCATCCGGCAGCGCGACCATGCGCCACAGTGCAGGCTCCGCGCGCATGCGCTGCGCATAGTGTGCCAGATCGGACGACGTATCGCGCGGATCGAAGCTGATGCTCAGCAAGCGCACGCGATCCTGCAAGCCGCGCGCCGCAATCTCCCGCTGCATTTGCTGAAACTCGCTGCCTACTGCCGAACAGACCGCATTGCAGCGCGCATAAAAGAAGGTGGCGATGGTCACGCGGCCGTCAAAGCCCGCCGCAGCAGGCAAGGGCAGGGCTATCGGCTGGCGTTCCACGGCAAGACGGCGGCCGTCTTCCGTGGAGACGACATTGAAGCCCATCGTTCCATGCCACACCGCCGCTACGCCAGCCGCCGCGATGAATGCAAGGGCGGCCAGGGTAGCGGGCAAGCTGCTATTTGAGCTTGTTGAGGTCATCATCTCCACCCCAAGGGTCCTTGCGGTCCTTGGTCGCCTCGCGCTGTGCCTTCACCACATCGGCCGCAACCTTGGGTGCGGCGTTGCCGAAGTTGGAGCGGATGTGAGAGAGCACCGCGGCAATCTCCGCGTCGCTCAGCTTGTCCTTAAACGCCGACATCTGGCCGTTGTAGGAC
>NZ_JBFRDW010000714.1:0-2915 GCF_052113985.1 Pseudoduganella sp. RAF53_2
GATGGTGACTTGCTGGCCGCTGAAATTGGGGCCGGCAAAGAAGGTGACTTCCGCCGCATTGGCGGCTTGTGCGGCCAGACCTGCTGCAAGGCTGGCCAGGATCATCAGGCGTTTCATGTTATCTCCATAGTGTTGCTGTCGCCGCGCGGCGCCATTACGCATCCAACGCGGCCGTGGGGCCGTGAGCATACAGGACCTTGTAACAATTTCCTACTCCAGTAGAATCATATTCTTTTTGCAAAGCCGCCCATGAAGTTTACGCTCGACCATTTCCGTACCGAAGCCGCCGGCCTGTGGAAGCTGGCCTGGCCTGTACTGGTCGGCCAGGTGGCCACCGTGGGCATGGGCGTGGCCGACGTGGCGATGACGGGCCATTCCAGCGCCGCCGAGCTGGCGGCGGTGTCCCTGGGCGCCTCGATCTGGTCCATCACCATCGTGACCGTCACCGGCATCATGATGGCGATTAATACCGTTGTAGCACACGAGGTGGGCGCCGGCGATTTCGGCACGATTCCCCACACTGTGCGGCAGGCGCTGTGGAAGGCGCTGGGAGTGGGCCTGCTGGCGGCGCTGTTCGCCAATCTGTCGACGCTGCTGTTCGACCACCTGCAAATGGCGCCGGAAGTGAACCGGCGTGCATCGCTGTTCGTKCACATCATCAGCAGCGCCCTGCCCGCTTATGCAGCTTACCGCGCTTTGTACGGCTACAGCGCCAGCATCAACCAGACCAAGCCCGTGATGGTGATTGCGCTGCTTGGGCTGGCGTTCAACGTTTGCGTGAACTGGGTGCTGATCTTCGGCCATTTTGGCATGCCGGCATTGGGCGGCATCGGCTGCGCGATCGCCACCGCCTGCTGCACCTGGCTGATGCTGGGCGCCATGCTGGTGTGGGTGCGCATTGCCGATCCTTACCGCCAGACTTATCCTTTCACGCATTGGGAATGGCCGCACTGGCCGGAAATCCGCAGCATGCTGCGCCTTGGCCTGCCGATCGGCATCACCTATTTTGCGGAAGTCAGCGCCTTCGGTTCGGTCAGCCTGATGGTGGCGCGCTTCGGCGTGGAGCAGGTGTCGGCGCATCAGATTGCGCTGAATTTTTCTTCGCTGGTGTTCATGGTGCCGCTCAGCTTTGGCATCGGCACGGTGACCCGCGTGGGGCAGGCCATGGGCGAAGGCAATCCGGTGCGGGCACGCTTTGCGTCATGGGTGGGCGTGGCGATGGCGCTGGGTTTCGGTGTGCTGTCGGCGGTGTTCATTGCGGTGTTCCGGCATCAGATCGCAGCGGCTTACACCAATGATGTTGCAGTGCAGGCGCTGTGCGTGCAGCTGCTGCTGTTTGCGGCGGTATTCCAGCTGTCGGATGCGACGCAGGTGTCGACCTCTTGCGCGATTCGCGGTTATAAGGTGACACGGCAGCCGATGGTGATCCAGCTGCTGGCGTTCTGGGTGTTCGCGCTGCCGATGGGGTGGATTCTGGGACTGGCGCCTGCCTGGGTGCCGTTTGCACCGGCGCAGCCGATGGCGGCCAGTGGTTTTTGGATTGGTTTGGTAGTGGGGCTGACGATTGCGGCCGTGCTGCTGACCTGGTCATTGCATCGGCTGTCGATGCAGCGACTGCGGACCTGAGCCGGAAGGGTTCGGCGCCCTCAACAGATCCGCCCAACGCATCAGCGCCAGCTGCAGCGCCATTGCAGCGCCATTGCAGCGCCATTGCAGCGTTAAGCGCCGCCTTTCGGCTGCGATTTCTGCACCAGCGACAGGCTGGCGACTTTAGGCGAGTCGTTCAGTGATTGCAGCGCGTCCGGCGACAGGCGGCCGAACAGGATGTGGCGGCGCGTGTCGGCATCGGCCAGGCCCAGTTGCTGGAACCTGGCCACTTCTTCGTCCGTCAATGTGCTGTGGAGGCGTACTGAAACCTGCACCGCTTCGCCGCCATGGTTCACGCAGTGCAGGCAGAGTGCCGCGTCAAATTTTGATGAGGCCATACCCCCACTTTACATCATGCTTGCCTGCCGCGCTGCCCGGTATTTTCGAGTGGGACTTCAGCCACGCCTTGGCCTGGGCCGGCGTCAGCCTGGGCTTCAGTTCCAGTTGCAGGGCCAGTAAGCCGGCAACGAATGGCGTGGCCATGCTGGTGCCGGCCATCAGCTGATAGCGCTTGGCGATGACGAAGCGCTGGTCGGCCTGCGCCGCCGACGCGAGGCAGGAAGCGATCATGGCGCCTGGTGCGGTGACGTCAGGCTTGGGACGGCCGTTGCGCAGAGGCCCGGGACTGCTGAATTCCGACACAGTATTCAACACCAGCCCCACCGTTTCGTGCTCGCCCGCCAGATCGTTCCACTCATTGCGGCAGGTGTAGCTGGCTGCCGTCACCACGTCCGTCGCCGAGCCGGGAGAGCCGATCAGATAAGAAAACGTGGGATCGGCAAAGCGCCCCGAATTGGGCGCAGATGGATCGAGCAGCAGCCACACATGCAGCTGGCCCGGCGTGCCGCTCTTGCGCCGCACCTCCAGCTTCCAGGTGCCACCGAGCACCGGGCCATTGTTATTACCCGCCACCTCGATCACGAATTGCCGGTCGCCATTGGGCGCCAGCGCATTGGGCGATGCGATCGTCACGGAGTCCGAACCGACCGTGTACTTGGTCGCGCCGGGATCATCGGCGATCAGGCCCTGCCACTTGGTCGCATCGCCATTCGGCCCCGTCACGCGCACTTCGCAAACGCCCTTGCCCGAATACCAGCCGTTGAAAAGCAAATACGGTGCAGGTTCCTTTTCGCTGCGCGCATTGACCTTGATGTCGAAACTGGCCGGGCTGCGCGCATTCACCAGCTGATTGACGTGGATAGGATCGCCGCCCTCATTGCCCGCCGCCGCCACCACCAGTTGCCCCGGCCCGCATTCATCGCTGATGG
>NZ_JBFRDW010000715.1:0-2913 GCF_052113985.1 Pseudoduganella sp. RAF53_2
ATGTGAAGGCATCCGAAATGCTGCGGCTGAATACATCGATTCCCGCCGTGCCGATGGGATCGCAGAAACGGCTTGGCGTGATCGACGGTGATAACGCAGGCTTCCCTAACGGGCGGCGTCCTGGCGATGATGTGGTCGACATCGCGCTGCGGGTGGTGATGGGTAAGCTGTGCACACTGAATATCGGCTGCGCGCCGTCCGACGCACCGGCGGGCGCAATCCGCTTTACTGACGGGGCGTATCTCGACGACAGCTTCTTCACCTCGTCCTTCCCCTACCTGAAAACGCCGATCGCCGGTTCGCCGCAGCAGTAAGGAGCGCATCATGAAATCGCTTGCTCTCCTTTGCAGCGCGCTGCTGCTGGCCGCATGCGGCGGTGGCGGTGGCCACAACGCCGACACCAGCCCTACCACGCCGCCGCCACCACCCGTGATGACGGACGCCTTCACCGCCACCGTACTGGCCCTGATCGCCACCTCGCCCGACGACGCCGAGCCCACCGACACCAGCAACGTCGCGCTCACCACGTCCGAAGACAAAGAGCCCGAACCTGTCGACAAGGTAGCGGCGCCATGATCCCCGCCGGTACGTCGCTGGACAGGGAGGCCGCACGACGGCGCCGCCGCGCGGTCCGTGCACGCATCGTGCGGACGCTGGTGGCGGCCTGGCTCACGCTCGCGGCTGGGGCACGGGCGGGGATGGCGGCGCCGTATGTGCCGGCGTCCGGCGCGGTGGTGGTGGAGACGCTGCCGCGCCGTACCGAGGTGCAGCCGCCGGAACTGCTGGCCCTGCGCGCGCAGCTGCATGCCTCGCCGAACGACGCAAACATCGCGGCGGCGCTCGCGCAGCAGTACATCGCGCTGGGCCGCCGCGAAAGCGACCCGCGCTATTTCGGCTACGCGCAAGCGGTGCTGGCGCCGTGGTGGTCCATGGGAGCACCACCTGCGCCAGTGCGCCTGCTGCGCGCCACGCTGCGCCAAACCAATCACCAATTCGCCGACGCCATGTCCGATCTGGACGCGCTCACGAAATCAGACCCCGCCAACGCGCAAGCCTGGCTTACCCGCGCCACCGTGCAAACGGTGCGCGGCGACTACGCCGGCGCCACCTCCAGTTGCGCGCGGCTGTCCAACCTGTCCGGACAACTGGCCAGCTTCACCTGCCTCGCCGCAGCCCGCGCCAACACCGGCGATCCGCTCGCCAGCGAGCGTCTTCTGCGGGCGGCATTCTCACGTGAAGCCGCCGAAGCGCCGCCCGAAGTTCGTGTCTGGACACTAACCCTGCTGGCTGAACTGTCCGCCCGCCGCGGCGACCCGTCAGCCGATCACAGCTTCCGCCAGGCGCTCGCCATCGCCCCGCGCGACAGCTACCTGCTCGGCGCCTACGCCGACTATCTGCTCGACCAGGGCCGCCCCGCCGAAGCCGAACGCCTGCTGAAACCCTTCCAGCGCGTCGACAGCCTGCTGCTGCGCTACGCCCTCGCCCTGAAGCAACAGGGCGCCGGCACCACGTCCGTGCGCGCCGAACTGCAAGCCCGTTTCAACGCCGCAGCCGCACGCGGCGACAGCGTCCACTTGCGCGAACAAGCCCGCTTCACCCTGCACCTGCTGGGCGACGCGCAATCGGCCGTCGCCCTGGCCCGCCGCAATTGGGAAACGCAAAAAGAGCTGGCCGACCTGCGCCTGCTGCTGGAAGCGGGCGAACGCGCACATGACGGCGCAGCAGTCGCGCAAGCCACGACCTGGATACGCACGCACAAATTGGAAGACGCCGCCATCGCCGTGCTGATGAAAGGAGGTGCATGATGATCCGCCTGCTCACCATGCTGATGCTACTGATCGCCAGCAGCACCGCCTGGGCGCACAAGCCCAGCGACAGCTATCTGACCCTGCACATCGAAGGCCAGGAAATCACCGCGCAATGGGACATCGCTCTGCGCGACCTCGACTTCGCCATCGCCCTTGATGCCGACGGCGATGGCCAGCTGACCTGGGACGAAGTGCGCAGCCTCCACGATGCCATCGCCGCCTACGCGCTCTCCCGTCTCGCGCTCACCGCAGACGGAGCCTTGTGTCCACTGACTGCGGCGAGCCAGCTGCTCGATCACCACACCGACGGCAGCTACACCGTCCTGCGCATGCACGCGACCTGCGCCGCCGAGCCGCAGCGGCTCACGGTCAGCTATCGTCTGTTCGCCGACGTCGACGCCCAGCATCGCGGTCTGCTGCGCATCGAGCATCAAGGCGCGACGACAACGGGCATTGTGGGCGGCGACCAGCCTGCGCTGGAGATCACGCTCGCTCAGCCAGCGCTATGGCGCCAGTTCGCCGACTACGTCCAGCACGGCATCTGGCACATCTGGATCGGCTATGACCACATCCTGTTCCTGCTTTCGCTGCTGTTGCCGGCGGTACTCATCACAGCCGGCGCGCGCGGCGTGTTCATGGACGTGCTGAAGATCGTCAGCGCCTTTACCCTGGCGCACTCGATCACACTGAGCCTGGCCGCGCTACAGGTTGTAAGCCTGCCGTCACGCTGGGTGGAATCGGCCATTGCGGCATCGGTGGCCATCGCAGCGGCGAACAATCTCGTACCGATCATTCAAGGCAAGCGCTGGCTGGCTGCCTTCGTATTCGGCCTGGTGCACGGCTTCGGCTTCGCCAGCGTGCTGGCGGACCTGAGGCTGCCGCGCGAAAGCCTGGTGCTGGCGCTGGTCGGCTTCAACGCTGGTGTGGAAGTAGGGCAGCTGGCAATTGTCGCAGCCTTCCTGCCAATCGCCTACGCAGTGCGCGCGACCTGGCTATACCGTAAAGTGCTGCTGACCGGCGGCTCCAGCATCATCGTGCTGGTCGCCACCTTCTGGTTCGCCGAACGAATCTAAAGCACGCTTACCCACGGGCCTTTGTACAGCAC
>NZ_JBFRDW010000716.1:0-2900 GCF_052113985.1 Pseudoduganella sp. RAF53_2
CTGGCTGGCTGCGCTGCTGTGGGGCCTGATTATCACAAGCCTGCCGACAGCGCGCCTGCGACGCTGTCGGATTGGCATGGCGGCTCGCCGGTGCTGCTTGACCCTGTCCTGCGCAACGACGGCAAGCAGGCTTTCGCTCACTTCGACGATCCAGTGCTGCGCGGGCTGCAGGCGCGCGCGCTGGAGGCCAATTTCGATGTCCGCACAGCAGCCCTGCACTTTGCTCAAAGCCGCCTGCAGCGCAATATCAGCGCCAGCGAGCAAGGACCGCAAGTTGGCGCGAAGGCTGCGGCGTCACGCCAGCGCCAGAGCGAGAACGGCACCTCCACGCGCCTGATCGACGTGGTTGCGCCAGCAGGCAATCGTGATGCGCTGGTGGGTGTGCTGAGCGATCCTTTCAACGTCTACTCCGCAGGTTTTGACGCCAGCTGGGAATTGGATCTTTGGGGCCGCGTGCGCCGCAGTGTGGAAGCGGCCGATGCACAGATGTCGGGCGCCAGTGCGATGCTCCGGGACGTGCAAGTGGCGGTGGCGGTCGAAGTGGCACGCAACTACTACGAAGTGCGCGCGGCCCAGCGCCAGCAAGCCTTGCTGCGCGCCGACATCGACGCGGCCAGCGAGCTGCTGGAACTGGCGCAAATCCGCTTCAAGCGAGGGCTCGGCACGGACCTGGACGTCGCGCGCCAGCAAAGCCTGCTGGCCGACCAGCGGGGACGTCTGCCTGGGCTGCTCGAACAGGAAGCGCAAGCCAGCAATCTCCTGACGCTGCTGACCGGCGCGACGCCCGGTGCGCTTCAGAACGAACTCTCTGCGCCGTCTGCCAGCGCTGACCTGGCAGGCTCCGGCGTCCTCTCGGCGTCGGACGCCCGTGCAGCAGCCAGCGCCCTGACGACCGCAGGCGGCGCGCGCGGTGTGGGCGGTGTGGGCGGTGTGGGCGGCGCAGGCGGTGCGACCGGCGCGGGCGGCGCGTCGGCACTGGACGCGCCGTTCGGCCACACGCCGGATATGGCGCTGGGCATCGTCTCCGACGTGGTCGCGCGGCGTCCTGACATTCAGTCCGCCGAAGCGCGGCTGCATGCGGCGACGGCGCGGATCGGCGTCGCCAAGGCCGACCTTTACCCGCGCATCACGCTGGGCGCACAATTCGGCCTGGAATCGCTCACGGGCGGCAAATTCGGCGACTGGGGCAGCCGCCAGTGGTCGATCGGCCCAAGTCTGAGTCTCCCGCTGTTCGACAACGGGCGCCGCCGCGCCACTGTCGAACTGCGCGAGCTGGAACAGCAGGAAGCCGCAGTGGCCTACCAGAAGACCGTGCTGCAAGCGTGGCACGAAGTGGACGACGCCCTCTCCAGCTACACCGCCGAACACCTGCACCTGCAGCAGCTGCAAGAGCGCGAAGAAAACGCCCGCACCACGCTGCAACTGTCGACTACACGCTACAAACAAGGCCTGAGCGACGCCCTGCCGGTACTGGACGCGCAACGCTCCCTGTTGGCCGCCCAGCGTGAGCGCATCCAGAGTGAAGCCGCGCTGACGCAGAAAATGCTGGCCATCTGCAAAGCCGTCGGGCTGACGCCGCAGTCCTGACTTGCGGGGAGGAAAAGCGCAAAAAACGGCGTCAACGGACCGGGTCGGATATCATGTTGTTTTTAACTACCCGCCTTCGTGCGTTATATGCAGAACCTTTTGCTTGTCCTGCTCGCGCTTTTCCTCGTTGCCCTCAATGGTTTTTACGTGGCGGCCGAATTCGGCATCGTCACCCTGCGCCGCACGCGCGTGCGCGCCATCGCCAAGACGCACGGCCTGCGCGGCCGCATCCTGGCCAAGGTGCATAGTGAGCTGGATGCATACCTCTCCGCCTGCCAGCTGGGCATCACCCTCGCCTCGCTGGGCCTGGGCTGGATCGGCGAACCCGCTTTCGCCAGCCTGCTGGAACCGCTGCTGCATCTGGTCGGCATCACGTCGCCGGAGCTGGTGCATGGCATCTCCTTTGTCTTCGCTTTCGTCACCATCTCCTTCCTGCACATCGTCGTCGGCGAGCTGGCGCCGAAATCGCTGGCGATCCGTATTCCTGAAGTCATCGCCTTGTGGACCGCTGTTCCGCTGTATGCCTTCTACTGGGTGATGTATCCCGCCATCTGGGTGCTGAACGAARGCGCTAACCTGGTGCTGCGCGTGGTGGGTCTGAGCAACGCCGGCGGCCATGATTCGCACTATTCGACCGACGAACTGAAACTGATCCTGCGCACCAGCCAGCCCGGCGAGGCCTTCAACAAGGACGAACGCAATGTGCTGGCCAACTCGCTGGACTTCTCCCAGTTGCGCGTGTCCGACCTGATGCGGCCGATTAATGAGGTGATCGCACTGTACGCCACGCAGTCCGTGGAAGAGAATCTTCAGACCGTGGTGCGCAACCGCTTCAGCCGCTATCCCTATTTCGACGAAACCGGCAACAACGTGCTGGGCGTCGTGCACCTGAAGGACCTGTTCTTTGCCCAGCAATCGGGTAAACCAATCAAATCGTTTACGCCTTTCCTGCGTCCGGTGGACACCTACTCCACCCGCACCCTGGCGCTGGAACTGTTCCGCCGCTTCAAGGATGGCGCGCCGCACTTCGCGCTGATCGGCGAAAAGGGCAAACGTCCGGTAGGCTTCCTCACGCTGGACAATCTGCTGGGCGCCATGGTCGGCGAGATTCACGACGAATTCCGCCTGAACGAAAACGACTGGCTGACACAGGAAGACGGCGCCCTGATCGGCAAAGCCAGCCTGCCCATCTTCTCGCTGGAACGTGCGCTGGGCATCGACATCGAAAACGAAGAGCTGGGCCTGGAGGAAGTGGAATCCGTGGGCGGTCTGGTGATGCTGAAGCTGGGCGACATCCCGAAACAGGGCCAGCG
>NZ_JBFRDW010000717.1:0-2893 GCF_052113985.1 Pseudoduganella sp. RAF53_2
ATCCATGCGATACCCTTGAGCCAATGAGCAATTCAGTCTCCGTTCTCACCGTTCCTGCTTTCCAAGACAACTACCTGTGGCTGATTCATGACGGCCAGCACGCCGCAGCGGTCGATCCCGGCGACGCGGCACCAATTCTTGCTGCTTTGAACGCCCACGGACTGGTTCTTACTGCCATTCTACTCACCCACCACCATGCTGACCACATCGGGGGCGTGCCTCAATTATTGCAGCATTATCAGGTCCCCGTATTTGGACCTGAAAACGATGGCATTGCCGCAGTGACCGATCCGCTGGCCGAGGGCGACCATCTGAAGGTGCCCGGCCTCGATCTGGAGCTGCGCGTGCTGGATGTACCGGGCCACACCAGGGGCCATATCGCCTATGTGCGCGACGGCGCCGAGCCCTGGGTGTTTTGCGGCGACACACTGTTCGCGGGCGGCTGCGGCCGGCTGTTCGAAGGCACGCCGGAACAGATGACCGAGTCGCTTGGCAAGCTGGCCGCCTTGCCTGCCGAGACCAAGGTGTTTTGCGCACACGAGTACACCTTGTCCAATCTGCGCTTCGCTTTGACCGTGGAGCCGGGTAACGAGTTCCTGCAGCAGCGCATGCATAACGAAACCGCCAAGCGCGAACGCGGCGTGCCGACCGTACCCAGCACCATTGGCCTGGAGCGCGCCACCAATCCATTCCTTCGCAGCTGGGAGCCCGCCATCGGCGAGCTGCTGGCCGCTGAAGGACGTGTGTCCGCCAACGCTTCGCCGCTGGCGGTATTCACAGCTTTAAGACAGTGGAAGAATACCTTCTGAAGGGAGTCTTATGCAGCGCAAAACAGTCCGTTTTTATTACGATCCCATCAGCCCTTTCGCGTGGCTGGCCACCAAGCAAATTGACCGCATCGAAGCAACCGGTGTGCAGGTCGAAATGCAGCCAGTGCTGTTCGCAGCCATGCTGAATGCGAACGGCCAGAAAGGCCCGGCCGAGATTCCCTCCAAACGTGAGCTGACCTTCCGCGATGTGATGCGGCTGGCCGACGCTCAGGACTTGCAGTTTGTCGGCCCACCGGGCCATCCCTTCAATCCCCTGCTCGGCTTGCGCATGACGACGGCGATCAGGGACCGCCGCGCGCGTATCCGCTTTGTGGTGGCGATGATGAGCGCAGGATGGGAAGGCGGGCAGGATATATCCGATGCTTCCGTGCTCTCCAATGTGGCGCGCGTTTGCGATCTGGATGGCGAGGCCCTGCTGGCTGCTGCGGCAACGCCGGAAGTCAAGCAGTCCCTGGCGGCGGCGACCGAACAGGCGCTAGCGGCTGGCGTATTCGGTGTGCCGACCTTTGAATTCGAAGGTGAATTGTTCTGGGGCGCGGACCGCATCGATACCCTGATGCGGCGCATTGCGGGGCACCGCATCGACGAAGAGCGGCTGCAGCGATTCCTCGCCCAGCCGCCCCTGGCGCAGCGGCGCGGTGTTTAGATTTCTTCGTACAGCGGCAGGGTCAGGAACTCTTCGAACGATTCCGAGGTAGACATCTTCTCGAAGATCTGCGCGGCGCGTTCGTAGTTGGTGCTGCTGCCGTCCGGAGCGGCTGCCTTTACTTTCGGCAGCTCTTCCGGAATCATGGCGCGGACCATGTCCGCAGTCACTTTGCGGCCATCTTCCAGCACGCCTTTCGAGGAGCGAATCCACTGCCAGACTTGCGAGCGGCTGATTTCAGCGGTCGCGGCGTCTTCCATCAGATTGTGGATCGGCACGCAGCCGTTACCACCCAGCCAGCTGCCCAGGTAGTGGATGCCCACGTTGATGTTGTAGCGCAGACCTGCTTCGGTGATAGGCGTTTCCGGCTTGAAGTCCATCAGGTCGGCAGCCTTCACTTCGACGTCGGGACGCTGCTTGGAAATCTGGTTCGGTGCATCGCCCAGCACTTTCTTGAACTCGGTCATGGCCAGGTCGACCAGGCCCGGGTGGGCCACCCAGCCGCCATCGTAGCCGTCGGTCGCATCGCGCGCCTTGTCGTTGCGCACACCGCCCATCGCTACTTCGTTCTTCTCCGGATCGTTCTTGATCGGGATCAGCGCGGCCATGCCGCCAATCGCCGGTGCATTGCGCTTGTGGCAGGTCTTCAGCAGCAGCAGCGCGTAGCAGCGCATGAACGGCGACGTCATGGTGACCTTGGCGCGGTCGGCCAGGCAGAAGTCCTTATCCAGCTTGAATTTCTTGATGCAGCTGAAGATGTAGTCCCAACGGCCGGCGTTCAGGCCGGAGCTGTGCTCGCGCAGTTCGTACAGGATTTCATCCATTTCGAAAGCGGCGAGAATGGTTTCGATCAGCACGGTGGCCTTGATGGTGCCTTGTGGCAGACCCAGTTCGTTCTGGGTCATCACGAAGATCTCGTTCCACAGGCGGGCTTCCAGGTGCGATTCCATCTTTGGCAGATAGAAGTATGGACCGGCGCCGCGCGCCAGCTGCTCTTTCGCGTTGTGCACCATGAACAGGGCGAAGTCGAAGATGCCGCCGGAGATGCGCTTGCCGTCCACCAGCACGTGCTTTTCGTCCAGATGCCAGCCGCGCGGACGCACCACCAGGGTGGCGACCTTGTCGTTCAGCCTGTAGGACTTGCCGTTCTGTTCCAGCGAGATGGTCTTGCGCACCGCGTCCATCATATTGAGCTGGCCGGTGATCTGGTTGCTCCAGTTCGGGGTGTTGGAATCCTCGAAGTCGGTCATATAGGAATCGGCGCCGGAATTCAGCGCATTGATCACCATCTTGCGGTCGACCGGACCGGTGATTTCCACACGGCGGCATTCCAGCGCTTTCGGAATCGGGGCAATCTTCCAGTCGCCTTCCCGGATATGCGCGGTCTGCGGCAGGAAGTCGGGACGCTCGCCTGCGT
>NZ_JBFRDW010000718.1:0-2890 GCF_052113985.1 Pseudoduganella sp. RAF53_2
ACGCACCCTTGACCGTCAGCTTGCCCGTAATCCCGTGCAGCAGAATCGCTGCCGTCACCTTGTCGGCGCCGTTGACCCACTCCGACCCGGCCAGCGGCGGGAACACGCCCGGCAGGCCGCCACCGGACGCCTGGTGGCAAGCCACGCACTGTGCGGAATAGATCTGGCCGCCGTCGACCGCGGCGCCGGCAGGCTTGCCCTGCAAGGTCGCCATGGTGCGCGAGTCGCCCAGCGCAGGACTGTCATCGCGCTGCTGCATCAGGATATAGATGATGGCCCAGCCAAACAGCAGCCCCACCACGGTCAGCACGAACCAGGGGACCGGGCGATCGCCCTCGGTCGGGTCCTCGTTCTCGCGCTGCTGCGCCTGGAAATTTTCCTGTTCCATATGGCCTCCTTACTTCTTTGCCAGCGGCGCTGCCAGCACCGGATAGGTATGGTCAAGACCCTGCAGATAAGCCACCAGGTCCATCACTTCCTGCTTCGCCACGACGACCTTGCCTGCCGGGTTGTAGCCCTCCGGCAGATTGACCACGCGGTCGCCCGCTTCCTCCTTGTCCTTGATATCGAACAGGAAGGGGTAGGACGGCATGATGGAGCCTTTGACGTAGGCGCGCGGCTGATACAGGTGACCCAGATGCCAGTCCGCACTTGGCTGGCGGGCGCCGATATTGAACAGATCCGGCCCGGTGCGCATGGTGCCCAGCAGGTGCGGCTTGTCGTAGTAATAGTCGGCCGCCACGGACGCGCGGCCCCAGCCACGCTTATCGTCCGGCGCCTGCGCCTTGTCGCGCGGCTGCTGCGAGTGGCAGTAAATACAGCCATTCTTGATGTAGACATCGCGGCCGCGCAACTGCTGCGCCGTATAGGGCTTCAGGCTTTCCGGCGGCTTTACGTCGCTGAGCTGGATGTGCGGCACCACCACCAGGGCGGACGTGGCAAGCGCCAGAGTCACCATGGCGCCGCCGAGGAGTTTGAGTTCGTCTTGCATGTTCAGGCTCCTGCCAGGTTGCCAGCGGGCGCGGTGGCCGGCTTACGCACGTGCAGCAGCGCTGCGCCGATGCGGCGAGGACCATAGCGCAAGGCCATGGCAGCGAAGTGGCCGGCGAAGACCAGGTGACCCAGCGTCATGATGGCGCCGCCGACGGAACGCGACTGCAGATAAGGGATGGTCACCTTGACCGATTCCATGAAGGGCTTCGAAGCGTCCAGCATGGCCATGCCTTGCAGCCAGCCGCCGATGGTCAGACCCACGAAGTACACCGCGAAGCCCAGCACCACCAGCCAGAAGTGGGCGGCGATCAGCTTCGGATATGGCCATTCCCACGCCATCACGCGCGGCATCACGAAGTAGACGGCGCCGAACATCACCATGGTGAAGAAACCATACAGGCCAAGGTGTGCGTGCGCCACGGTGAAGTGGGTGAAGTGGGTCACCGTGTTCACGCTGCGCAGTGCTTCCACCGAGCCCTGGATCGAGCTGAGGGTGTACATCATCCCGCCCAGCACGATGAAACGCAGGGTTGGCGAGTAAATCAGCTTGTCGAAGTAGCCGCGCATCGTCAGGTGCTGGTTGATCGAGAAGGAAATCACCGGCACGATCATCATCACGCTCTGCACGATGGACAGCGTCACCAGCCAGCCTGGAATCGGACCGCCCACCAGGTGGTGGCCGCCAACCTGGCCGTAGAAGAAGGCCAGCGTCCAGAAGCCCAGCAGCGACAGGTTGTACGACTGCACCGGGCGGCCGATGATCTTCGGCAGGAAGTAGTAGACCGAGGCCAGCGCCATCGGCGTGTAGAACAGGCCCAGTACATTGTGGCCGAACCACCAGTTCATTGCCGCCTGCTGCACGCCGAAGTGCACGGCGGGCAGATTACCGATCAGGAACAGGATGGGGAACCAGAACAGGCCCGCGCCCATATACCAGATCGACACATACAGATGATGCACCTTGCGGTTCTGCAGCGTGTACACCAGCGGCAGGCCGACCAGCGCGCCGCCCACGACCAGCAGAATATCCACCTGCCAGGGGATTTCCAGCCACTCCATGCCGTCCGACAGGCCAACGGCGATACAGCCCAGGCCCGCAATCAGACCTGCATTCCAGATCATGGCGCCGAGGATGGCGAAGCGGCCGCCGACCAGCGGCGTTTTCAGCAGGCGTGGCAGCAGCCAGTTGGCCACCCCCAGCGCCGCCATGGGCGCCCAGCCATACGCCACGGCGTTCAGGTGGATGGTGCGGATACGGCCAAAGGTCAGCCAGGCGTATTGCGCCAGCCAGTCCGGCTCGTGCAGCTTGATGGAGCTGGTCAGGCCCGCCAGCGAAGCAACGATCAGCCACACCACGGCGCAGGACAGGAACACGAACGTAACGAAGGCGCTGGAGCGGTCGGCTTCCACGCGCTCGGCCAGCTCTTGCTGGTGGGCCGCCTCGGTGGCGGCGTCCAGCACGGGCTTGACCTCATCGCGCGTCATGCCGGCGCGCTGCTGGGCGCTGAGGGAAGGTTCTTCGCCTTGCCCGATTTCGCCGGGCGAGAAAATCACGTTGGCGGCGACCGAAGTGGTGTCGAACAGCCGCTTGCGCAGCGACCAGATGAAGATCAGCAGGCCTGTCACCGACAGGACGAATGAAGACAGAAGCAGGGTGACGGTATCCACGGTTTATCCTTCCCGCCCGTCGAGACGGGCATGGCTTAAATACGGCGTGTACACGATGAGATAGAGCAGGAAGGCGGTTGACCAGCAAGCGGCAGAGCTGAACAACATCAAGTCGCGATTTCCGGCGGGAATAATATTGGCACACAAACGTAGCACTGCGCCAGCCTCTAAACGGGCATACATGAAACTTTCTGCGCGTCCCGCCTTGAGCGGCCGTCCGGTATGGCCG
>NZ_JBFRDW010000719.1:0-2890 GCF_052113985.1 Pseudoduganella sp. RAF53_2
GTTCCACGTCCCGTGGGGCAAGGCCATGATGTGGATCTTCCTCCTCAGCGACACCTTCATCTTCGGCACTTTCCTCACCGGCTATATGTCGGTGCGCATGGCGGAAACGGCGGCCTGGCCCAATCCCAGCGAAGTCTTCTCGCTCAACATCAACGGCACCGATTTGCCTTTGCTGCTGATTGCGATCATGACCTTCGTGCTGATCACCAGCAGCGGCACCATGGCGATGGCGGTCAACTATGGCTACCRGCGCGACCGCAAGAAAGCGGGCGTGCTGATGCTGGTGACGGCCTTGTTCGGCGCAATGTTCGTCAGCATGCAGGCCTTCGAGTGGACCAAGCTGATTCACGAAGGCGTGCGGCCGTGGGGTAATCCCATGGGCGCGGCGCAATTCGGTTCCTGCTTCTTCATGATTACCGGCTTCCACGGGCTGCACGTATCGGCGGGCGTGATTTATTTGTCGATTGTTGCGAAGCGCGTGATGTCGGGCTATTACGAGAAGCGGGGTTATGACATCGTCGAGATTGCGGGCCTGTATTGGCACTTTGTCGATCTTGTATGGGTGTTCATCTTTGCATTGTTCTATCTGTGGTAGGAGGCGATCATGTCCGGCGCAACGACAACCCAGCACCCGATCAGCATCTACTTCAAGATCTGGATTCTGCTCTTTGTGCTGAGCACCTTCTCCTACCTGGTCGACTTCTTTCACGTGCAGGGCTATCTGCGCTGGACTTTGATCCTGATTCTGATGGTGCTGAAGGCGGGTTTTATTGTCGCCTTCTTCATGCACCTGAAATGGGAGCGGGTCGCCCTGATCTGTGTGATTCTCGTCCCGCCGGCAGCGCTGCTGGTGTTATGCGCGCTGATGGCAATGGAATCCGATTACACTTATCTGATCCGGCAAGCGTTCTTCAGCTGATTGAACGCAATCTTGATTTGCGGGAGGCATGCTGCTACAATGCCGCCACGCTTTTACGACGTCCCCATCGTCTAGAGGCCTAGGACATCACCCTTTCACGGTGAGTACCGGGGTTCGAATCCCCGTGGGGACGCCAAGTCAAATCTATCAGCGTAGTGCACGTCCCGGTCCCCATCGTCTAGAGGCCTAGGACATCACCCTTTCACGGTGAGTACCGGGGTTCGAATCCCCGTGGGGACGCCAAAACACTTCCTTCCTCTCGCATTGACCAACACTCTTGCCATTTTCTGCAAAGTTGTCGACAACTTTGGCGACATCGGTATTTGCTGGCGGCTCTCGAAGCAGCTCCGGCATGAGCACGGCGTTGCCGTCACGTTGTGGGTGGACGATCTGGCAAGCTTTCGCCGCATCTGCCCGGAAGTCGATACCGCCGCTGAAACGCAAACCGTACATGGCGTGACCGTGCGCCACTGGCTTGATCAGAATGGCGTCTTCACGCCGGACGATGTGGCCGACATCGTCATCGAATTCTTTGCCGTCGATATCCCGCCCGGCTACGTGGAAGCCATGGCGCAGCGCGCAAGCAAGCCCGTTTGGTTCAACCTGGAAGGGCTGACTGCTGAGGAGTGGGTGGAGGGCTGCCACCGCCTGCCGTCCATGCACCCGCGCTTCCCGCTGACCAAGCATTTCTTCTTCCCCGGGTTTACCGATAAAACCGGTGGGCTGCTGGTCGAGCGTGACCTCGCTGCGCAGCGCGCCGCCTGGTCGGCCGACGACGCGACCGCCTTGCTGTCGCGCCTAGGCGTTACGTCGGAAGAACAGGCCGCGCTGAAAGTCTCGCTGTTCTGCTATCCGCACGCGCCGGTCGCTGAGTTGTTCGCTGCCTGGGCGGCGGGCGGCGATGCCATCACTTGTCTGGTGCCTGAAGGCGTGGCCGATGCGGCCGTGCGCCAGTACCTCGGTGGGGACGCCAGCGCGGGCGCAGCACGCACGCATGGCGCGCTGACGGTGCGTGTGATTCCCTTCGTGCCGCAGACTGAGTACGACAAGCTGCTGTGGTCGTGCGATCTGAACTTCGTGCGTGGGGAAGATTCCTGGGTGCGCGCGCAGTGGGCTTGTCATCCCTTTGTCTGGCACATATATTTCCAGGACGAAAATCTGCACCACAAGAAGCTGCGGGCTTTCCTGCAACCTTATGCGGCTGGAAATGCCAGCCTGCCGGAATTCTCACTTGCCTGGAACGGCGCCAGCGAAGGCCACGATTGGCAGGCGCTGTGGAGCGCCCTGATGGGCGACCTGGGACCCTTGTCCCAGCGCGCTGTCGACTGGCAGCAACAGATGCGGTCCCATGGGGACCTCGCCACTAATTTACTGGAGTTTGCCCGATCCCTCCAGTACGCCTAATGAGAAAAGTGAGCTATAATGATCGGTTACTGCAACCCCCCTTTATAAGCGTAGAGTTTTTATGAAACCAGCAAAAGAAATTCGTGTCGGCAACATCATCATGGTCGATAGCAAGCCGTTCATCGTGCTGCGCTCCGACGTCAACGGTTCCTCCCGTACCGGCTTCACCTACAAGTGGAAGATGAAGAACCTGCTGACCAACGCTCCGCTGGAAAACGTGTTCCGCGGCGACGACAAGTTCGACGTTGTAGTTCTGGACAAGAAGCCAGTGACCTACTCGTACTTCGCTGATCCGCTGTACGTCTTCATGGACGAAGAGTACAACCAGTACGAAATCGAAGAAGAAAACATGGGCGAAGCCATCAACTTCCTGAAGGATGGCATGGGATGCGAAGCCGTGTTCTACGACGGCAAGGCAATCTCCGTTGAACTGCCAATCACCATCGCTCGCCAGATCGTTTACTCGGAGCCAGCAGTGAAGGGCAACACCTCCGGTAACGTGATGAAAGAAGCCAAGATCGAAAACGCGATCGAAGCCAAGCAGTTCACCATCCAGGTGCCACTGTT
>NZ_JBFRDW010000720.1:0-2884 GCF_052113985.1 Pseudoduganella sp. RAF53_2
CGCCTGCACTTTGCGCTGTTCGGCCAGCGCGAGCTGACGCTGCACTTCTTCCTGCCGTTGACGTTCAGCTTCTTCCTTGCGCTGGCGTTCAGCCTCGCGCGCCTGTTCCTGCTCTTGCGCCAGCCGCGCCTTCTCTTCCGCGGCGCGCACTGCCAGTTCCTCTTCACTGGGACCGGCAGCGCCGCCCAGCGCATCCAGCAGCGCCGTCACACTGGCGGGACGTTCCTTCGGATTCAACGCGAAGCCGCGCTGCAGCACTTGCCACTGCAGTTCATTGAGCGCATCCGGTTTCTTTGGCTGCACGCCGGCGGCACGCTGCTCGCCAAACGGCATGACGCCTTCCAGCATCTGGTAAATCATGACGGCCACCGCGTACACGTCCAGCTGCGGACGCGGGTTGCCCTGGTTGGTGCCCGCTTCCGGCGCCCGATAACCCGCCGTGCCGGCGTTCGGCGTTTGCAGGCCCAGGGTGCTGCCGGTGTTGCRGGCGCGCGAGGCGATGCCGAAGTCCAGCAGCTTGATCTCGCCTTCTTTGGTCAGGAATACATTGCCTGGCTTGAGGTCGCGGTGCACCAGCTTGTGCTTATCCCAGGCATATTGCAGCGCATCGGCGACGGGGTGCAGCAGGCGCTGCACTTCTTCCTCTGTGGCCTTGCCGTGCTCCGCCAGCCAGGCGTCGAGATCCTGGCCTTCCAGGCACTCCATGATGATGAAGTAGCTGGAGGTCGCCGGGTCCTGCGCCCATTCGTAGACGCGCACGATATTGTCATGCGCCAGGCGGCGTGCCGACGTCGCCTCTTCGATCAGCAGCTTGGCGTGGGCCGGACTCTGCGTCAGCTGCGGCGGCAGGATCTTCAGCGCCACCAGTTCGCTGTGGCCCAGTTCCGCATGCGTGGCGAGGTCGGTGGCCTGCCACACCTGGCCCATGCCGCCCATGCCGATCAGGCGCTCCAGCCGGTAGCGGCGGTTTTGCGGGCCAATTTCCTGCCCCGTCATCAGGCCCAGCTCCGTGCCCTGACGCTGCTGCGCGGGCGAAGCGGAACCTCCCGGAGGCGCATATTCGGCATCCAGGATAGCGTTCTTGCGGCGGTCGAACTCTTGCTGGCTTAGCAGGCCGTCCTCATGGAGGGCGCGCAGTTCGCGAATCTTATCTCGTGCTGTCTGCATTCTTTCCTTTACTGCTGCAGCGGCGCACCGCACTCAGGACAGAACCGCGCCTCCGCACCGACCACGTGTCCGTTGGCGCAGCGCCGTGGCTGTGGCGCCGCCGGCGCGGCCGCATGGTGATGGTGCACGGCGCTGCCGGTATGCTGCTTCAGCAGGTCAATCTGGTGCTGGCGTTCCTTGTCGCCTTGCGCGTCGCGATAGGCGCGCTCGTCCTGTACCTGCTGCTGCGCCATGCGCAGTGCTTCCGCTGGCGTGATGCTGTTTTCCGCAGCGACTACGCCAGCCAGCGCTTGCAGCTGTTCGGGCGTCATCGTGGCCTGCGACTGCATGCGCATCAACTGGGCCAGCGCTTCCGCGTTTGGCGTGGCGGCCAGGGCGATCTTGGCGGTGTCGCTCATGCGGCCGATGGCCTCCAGGCGGTCGATGTCGATCCGCGCCAGTTCGGCGGCATGATTCTGCTGGGCGATCATGCTCTCGTATTCCACTTTCCAGCGGTTGAAGCGCTCTTCGCGTTCCATCTCCAGCTTCTTCAGCGATTGCTGCCACTGCGCTTCCTGGTCGCGCAGCTTGAGTACCAGCCGCTGCTCTTCGACCTGCACCTGGTCCAGCGCGGCCTGATGCGCCAGGCCTTGCGCTTGCTTTTGATGCATGCCGTCGGCTTCGATGGTGCGCAGCAGCTTTTCGTACTGGGCGATGGATTCGGCATTGGCGCCGGCGCGCTTCAGTTCTTCCAGCTTAGCGTTGATCTCGGCGACATGCACGTGGGCCGTCGCGTCCTTCGCCTCCTCGCCGCGCGCGAGCTCGCGCTTGCGGGCCAGATGCTGCTCTTCTTCCCATTCCTGCACGCGCTCCGCCTCGCGCTGGCGGGCGGCATTGGCCAGCGCCACACCCTGGAAGCGCGCACGGTGATGTTCGGCTTCGATTTCCTGTTCGCGCTGTTTGGCGTCCGTTTCAGCTTTGCGCAGCAGATTGATCTGGGTACGGCGGTAAGATTCGTCTTCAATCGACAGCGCTTGCTGCATGCGGTTCTGAATCTGCTGCACGTGCAATTGATGCGAGAAGCGCTGGCGCGCCAATGCGCGTTCCTCCATCGCCGCCTGCTGCGCCATTTCCAGCTCGGTGCGCATCTTGATCTGGGCCAGGTGGCGCACGTGATCCCATTCAGCGGCTTCGCCGGTCTGCAGTGATTTCTTTTTCGCCAGCTCGTGTTCCAGCTCGGTCAACGTGGCGCCGGCACCGCGCTCAAAAGCTTGCTTGCGTGTTTTCGATTCGATGATGCGGCCATACAGGTCGATTTCGCGGGCACGGATGGCCTGGATACGTTCCGCTTCCTGCAGCGCCAGTTCGGCCTTTTCAACGTTTGCGTCCTGACGCAGTTCGGCGCGGCGGAAGTCGCTGCGCATCTTCTGCTCTTCGCGCCAGATGGCTTGCCATTCTTCCTCGTCGTACAGCTGGTCCAGCTGTTTCACGTGTTCGAGCTGGATGTGGCGCTCGTCCGCCACCAGCCACAGGCTGCCGAGGCGTTCCCGGTTGTTATCGAACTTGTCGTGGCGTAGAGCCAGCGTGTCGACCTGCACGGCAGCCAGTCCGAATTCAGCAAGACGCTGCTTCAGCGAGGCTTGCAGGCGTTCGTTCAGCTGTTCACGCAGCGTGTGATTGGAGGCCATATCGCGCATCGAACGGCCGCCAATGAACTCCGCCGCGATCTGGCGCACCG
>NZ_JBFRDW010000721.1:0-2873 GCF_052113985.1 Pseudoduganella sp. RAF53_2
ATTGTGGCCCTGCGCGGCCAGGTCGATAAGATGGTCAAGCTCTATAGCGATGGCGCTGAAGCAGAAGAGCAGAAGGGCGCCGGAATCTATGCGTCTTCGCGCGTGTGGATCATTTCGCTGTTGGCCGCCAGCGCCGTACTGGGCGCGCTGGGTGCGACTCTGCTGACCACGTGGCTGGTGAAGCGCCTTGGCGGCGAGCCTGACTATGCGGCTTCCATCGCCAGCAAGATCGCATCGGGCGACCTTTCCGTTGAAGTGGAAACCAGGGATGGCGACAAGGACAGCATGCTGTTCGCCATGAAGCAGATGCGCGATAGTCTGGCACGCCTGGTTGGCGAAGTGCGCTCCGCGACCGATACCATTGCCACCGCTTCTGATCAGATTGTGGCCGGTAACCTGGACCTGTCCTCGCGTACCGAACAGCAGGCAAGCTCGCTGGAAGAAACCGCTGCGTCGATGGAAGAACTGACGTCGACCGTCAAGCAGAATTCGGACAGCGCCCGTCAGGCCAATGAGCTGGCGGTGAACGCATCCACCATCGCGCAGGAAGGTGGCGTGGTGGTGTCGCAAGTGGTGAACACCATGGGTTCGATCAACGCATCGGCCAGGAAGATTGTGGACATCATCGGCGTTATCGATGGCATTGCGTTCCAGACCAATATTCTGGCGCTGAACGCTGCAGTGGAAGCGGCGCGTGCAGGTGAACAGGGCCGCGGCTTCGCCGTCGTGGCGTCGGAAGTGCGTAATCTGGCGCAGCGTTCCGCCTCTGCCGCCAAGGAGATCAAGGAATTGATCGGCAACTCCGTGGAGCAGGTGGAAAACGGCACCAGGCTGGTGAACCAGGCTGGTACGACGATGGAAAACGTGGTGGTCAGCGTGCGCCGCGTGACCGATATCATGGGCGAGATCACTTCCGCAGGACAGGAGCAGAGTGCCGGCATCGAGCAGGTCAACTCGGCCATCTCGCAGATGGATGCGGTGACCCAGCATAATGCGACGCTGGTGGAGGAGGCGACTGCTGCTTCTCAGAGCATGCAGGAACAGGCTGCATACCTGGCGCAGCTGGTCAGCACTTTCAAGCTGGGCGCACAGAAAGGCCAGACCTTGTCGCGTGTCCCGTCCAGCGCGCGCAGCTTTGAAGTGAAGGCGCCAGCCGCCGTGCAAAAGCGCCTGGCAAACGGACGCTGATCTTACTTGGCGCGCTGCAGCTTGACCAGCACCACGTCGTTGGTCTTCATCTGTAGCGTCAGCGCCGCCTTGCCGTCGGCACCCACGCTTAGCTGCTTTTGCAGTTCAGGCTTGTCGACGGTGAGGCTTTGCAGGCGCTGCAACTGCGTCTGCGTCAGCTTCGCCGGCGCGCCCATGTCGATGTAGGCCGAATAAGGGTCGTTCCTGCGGAAGCCGGTGCGCTTCACCGTTAGCTGGTAGCGGCCCGGCTGCAAGCCGCTGAAACTAAGCTGCGCCGCTTCCGCATCCTTGTTCTTCACGATGCGGCTGTAGAAGGGGCGATCGCTGACCTTCTGTTCCGGCTGCACAAAATCCCACAGCAAGGCTGTTGCCGACTGGCCGTCGAAAGAGGCCAGCGTTTGCGCGTCCTGCACCGGCAGACTGTTGCCGTTCAGGGCGTGCAGGTATTTGTAGGCGAAGTAGGCCGGCTTGCGGACGCCTTCGCGGTTCAGCAGACCAAAGCCGCCGTGGAAAGGCGTTGGCGGCGGGCCGGATTCCTCGAACAGATCCGAGTATGTCCAGTAGCTCATGCCTTGCAGCTGTCCCTGGCTGGCCTTCAGCTTGGACAGGATGTAGGGCGCGCTGATGTAGGAATCGTGCACCAGATCGCGCGGCGTGTAGCTGGTGCTCCATTCCGTGAAGTAGAGCGGCAGGCCGGGGTAGGACGAGGCTTCAATCTCCTTGCGCACCTTATGCACGTCGCCGGTGATGGCGTTCGGCGAAGGGGAGAGCTTGGTGTCTGCATTGCCTTTCTCATCGACGAAGCCGCCGTCCACGCCGTAGGTGTGCGTGGTGACGAAATCCACCGGCGTGTTCTGCGCTTTCGCATGCGCCAGGAATTCCGGCACCCAGGCGGCGCCCGCCGTTGCCGGGCCGCCGACTTTCAGTTGCGGATCGATGGCCTTGATCGTGTGCGCGGTCGCGTCGTACAGATCGAAGTAGGCTTGCCGGTCGGCCTTCTCCCAGAAGATGTCCAGGTTTGGTTCGTTCCACACTTCGAATGGCCACTTGCGCACTTCCTCCGCGCCATAGCGCTCGATGATGTGCGTGACGAAGGCGTGCACCAGATCCCTCCACGGATCGAGTTTCGGATGCGAGGTGTTGCCATGCCAGTAGAAAATTTCGCTGCCGGACGTGGCCATCGCCAATGGCGTGAAGCTTAGTTCCACGAAAGGCTTGATGCCGCGCTTTTGCAGCGCATCGTAGAGCTCATCGATTTTGGTCCAGTCGTAGACGTACTTGCCGTCCTTCACCTGCACGGTCTTGAACACATCATGAAAGATGCCGTGGAAACGCAGATAGCGGAAGCCCAGCTCATCGACGGCCGTGGTCAGCTGCGCCATGCTGTCATCGCGCAGCAGCGTGCCGGGGAAATCGGAGCCGACGCTGTAATCATAAAAGCGATCCAGCGGCTGCGTGGCCTGAGTGACGTCAAGCTGAATGTGGCGTTCGGCATACGCTGGCAGCGAAAACGCAGCCGCGACATACAATGCGATGAGGGACTTGCTCATTACTGTCTCCGGGATGTTTTGAACATTTTATAACACAAAATGAATAGCGCTAACATTTCTTGTTGTTCAACCCGGGCAGGAGGTAATCATGAGGCGATTTCTGGTGTTGGGATGGTGGTTGGCAGTGTTCTGCGG
>NZ_JBFRDW010000722.1:0-2866 GCF_052113985.1 Pseudoduganella sp. RAF53_2
CGGCGGCTTTGCCCAGCGCGTCCTGATTGATGGCCAGGACTTCGGAGTTGGTCAGCAGGTTGAGGGTAAAGGCATCGAGCTTGCTGAGGTCATTCCCGAGCAGCAGCGGAGCGGCGAGCATGCTCCAGAGGCTGATGTGGCTATATTGCTCGTCCGGCGTCAGGCGCGATGGGCGTGGATCGCCCCAGCCGACGTGGCCGACCACGAGCATATCGGGATCGTTCCAGCGGCCAGGCGCAACATACTGGCTGTAGGGCGCGATGCTGAAGCCGGTTTCGAGCACGCTGTGCCAGCTGTCGACGATGTCGCCGGTCATGCGCCATGCCTGGCCGTTGACCTTTGGCCCCCAGGTCCAGACTTGCTGTTCGCCGTATTGGCAAAGACTGAACACGATGCTGCGCGGCTGGGTGCGCAAGGCGTCGCCCATCAGCTGGAAGGGTTTCATATGCGCTTCCAGCGTTGGCGTCTTGGCGATCAGGTCACCATAGCTGCATAGATCGTATTTGAGGAAGTCCACACCCCAGCGCGCGTAGGTCGCGGCATCCTGCGCTTCGTGCTGGTAAGCGCCCTGGAATTTGCCGCAGGTGGTAGGGCCAGGTGAGGAGTAAATGCCGAAGCGCAGGCCAAGGCCGTGCAGGTAATTGCCCAAGGAAGCCATGTCCGGAAAGCGCTCGTTGCCGGGCAGTTCGCCATCGGCGGCGCGTGCCTCCGCCTGCCAGCCGTCGTCGATGTTCAGGGAGCTCCAGCCTTTGGCGGCCAGGCCGGAATCGACCATGATGCGCGCGCTGGCACGCACTTTCTCATCGCTGACATTGACGCCGAAGGCATTCCAGCTGTTCCAGCCCAGCGGCGGCGTGAGCGCAAGCTGGTCGCCGGCTTGCAGCGTCCAGATTCGGCTCGTCGCGCCGATGGTATTTTTTGCGCGCAGGGTGATGGCATACTCGCCTGCCGCCGGCACGGTGCCGCGGATGATGCCGGTGTCCACATCGAGCGTCAGTCCGGCGGGCAAATCGTCGGCCGCGAAATGCAGTGGGGCCGTGCCGGTTGCCGGGATGCGGAATACCAGCGGTGTGCCAGGCCGGGCGCCCAGCACGCGCGCGCCATGGATCGCCGGCGCAGGTCCGTCGGCAGGCGTCAGCAGGTAGGGCAGCGGCAGGGTGGACGTGACGCTGCGTCCCGATTGCGCATCGACGAAACGCAGCTTTGCCTCAACACCGGGGCCGGTCTGCAACGTCCAGTGCAAGGTTTGCGACTGGCTGGGCGCGACGGCCAGCGCGGTGCTGCGGCGTTGCAGTGCCTTGCCGCTGCGCTGGTCGAATAATTCCAGTTCAAGCTTGCCGCGCTGGCGCGTCGCGAATTCGTTGGCGACGGATAGGGCAAGCGCGACCTTGCCGTCGGGGCGGAAATCGAAATGGGCGCGGTCGGCGCTCAGGCGCAGACCGTCGGCGCGGTTGGGAATGGTGAGAAAGGGCGCGTCCTTATAGAATCCGCCACCGCCAACGCCGTCATACACGCGGATCGCGATGACATTGTCCTGATCCCAGTGCACCGGTACTTTCGCCAGATCGACCTGATAGTTTCGCAGTGCCTGTGCGCGTCCGTCGAAGCCGCCGGCGTCTTCCGGCATGCGGCCCGTTTTTCCGATCAATACGCCGTTCAGGTAGGTTTCGTCGGTATCGTCAATGGCGGCCAGGTACACGTGTAAGCGCTGCGGCCAGTCGCTGCCGGCTTTCAGCGAAGAGGGAATCGTTACGTGAATGCGATACCAGGAATACCCGTCATAGCCATCGAAGCCTTGCTTTTCATAGTTATGGGTGGTGTCGATGTTGGCCCAGCTGCTGTCGTCAAACCCAGGTTGCGCGCGCTGCGGGTCGTCGCCGGTAGCGAAGCGGGCTTGCGGCATATCGATGCGCGCGACCGTTACGGCAGGCGCTGCCTGAGCGCCGTACATCAACAGGATGCTACTTAAGCCCGCGAACAGGCGTCGAACGATACACATGGCGTCTCCCTGGAACATGCTTTGTTTGTTTTATTGCATGTTAAATCCAGTCGGGATACCGGAGCTATGGTAGGTAGCGAGTTAGCTATATGGATTGGGAATAGCGCCCGGGTGTCATGGCGTGATGCTGCTTGAATGAGCGCTGCAAATGAGCCTGGTCGGCGAAGCCCATCGCGAACGCGGCCTCGCTGATGGACATGCCTTTGCCAATCAAGCTGCGCGCTTCGTTCACGCGCTTATCCTGCAGATAGTCGCCTGGCGTCATGCCATAGCGTTTGCTGAACTGGCGGATGAAAGTGGACGGCGTCATGCCGCAAGCCTCGGCCAATGTCGCCACGCTCAGATGCAAGCCGCCTTCCGACCGCATCAGCGCTTCGGCAGGTGCGAGTTGTTTCGCTGTCGCAGCGCCGGCGACCGCCGGCCGCATCCAGCCGGCCAGCACTTTCGGCAGTAGCTCGGAAAGGTGCTGCGGGGAGTTGAGTAAGCCATCAAGCGCTGCCCACAGGGCGGCATCCCTCGCGCAGTGCGTGACGAATTCAGACTGGCTTCCGATGGCATCGTGCAGCCACGCGGCATCGATATACAGCATCCGATAGGACCAGCGCGCAGGCGTCACTGTATTGCAGGCGTGGACGACATGCGGCTCGATCAGCACCACGGTTCCCGCGCCGATATCAGCTGGTCCGGACGGATGCTGAAAAACCGCGCTGCCGGAATCGACAAGGCCGATCGAATACTCGTCGTGCGTATGCGGCCGATAGCAGTCGCTGGAGTCGACGCTGATGCGCAGTTCCCACCAGGGGGAATTAGCGTCGCGCAGGATATTGTGGGCAGAAGGCATGCGAATCAGCTTAGCATAAGCAGCAC
>NZ_JBFRDW010000723.1:0-2859 GCF_052113985.1 Pseudoduganella sp. RAF53_2
CATCTTTACCGTACATTTTTTTCATCTTCATGACACCGAAGGCCTGGCACAACGCTTCTTCGGGGTCGGAGATCAATTCGAAGGGCAGGCCCAGCTTGGCCTTGAAGTTCTCGTGCGAGCGCAGCGAGTCGCGGCTGACGCCGTAAATCTCGGCGCCGGCAGCCTGGAACTTGTCGTGCAGATCGCGGAAAGCCATGTTTTCGGTGGTGCAGCCGGGGGTGTTGTCCTTCGGGTAGAAGAACAGCACGGTGGTTTTGGCTGGACGGCCGGACAGCTGGAAGGTCTGGCCGCTGGTCATGGGGGCGCTGAAGTCGGCGATGGTATTGCTGGGGCTTGCCACTATTGTTCTCCTGAGCTTATGTGGGGGCGGCCCTTTATATCAGGGCAATATTTCTTATTTCAACCCCCAAAGGCAAAATCCGGTGGCTGCCACATCGTGGCAGCCACCTGTTTTACGGTTTCTCGATGATCAGTGCCAGCAGCGCCTTGCGGCCTTCGCCCATCAGGATGTTGTAGGTGCGGCAGGCGGCATTGGTGTCCATGCACTCCACGCCGACCTGCTTTGAGGTGAGCGGGGTGGTCAGGCGCGGGTGGACGAAGCGCTGGCGCTCGCCGGTACCCAGGATCACCACGTCCGGCTGCTCCACCGCCAGCTGCGCGAAGTGTTCGACCGTCAGATCCTCGAAGCGGGCTACCGGCCAGGCGCGCGGCGCCGTCTCGGGCAATACCAGCAGGCTGTAGTCGAAAGGCTGGCCGTTAATTTCGACGCCGCCGGGGAAATAACCGGACACAGTCTGGTACTGCTGGTTGCTGGATTGGTGAAGCTTCATGGGAAATGCCTGTATTTAATCGCAATAGAACGTCTATTGTATCGTTTTCCCTTGAAACAGGCTTCCCGGTGGTTGCCTAAATGAAGAGCTTTCGGCAGAATGGGTATTTTCGCAATGCAGCATGGATATGTAAGGGATTGATTTTGCGACCGGTTCAGAAATCGAACAAGCTCAACGAGATTTGCTACGAAATCCGCGGCCCGGTGCCTGAAAAGGCACGCCAGATGGAGGAAGAGGGCCACAAGATCACCAAGCTGAACATCGGCAATATGCAGCCGTTCGGCTTTGATCCGCCGGATGAGATTGTGCATGACATGATCGTCAACCTGCCGAATGCGGCGGGCTATACCGATTCCAAGGGCCTGTTTGCACCGCGCAAGGCGGTGATGCACTACACTCAGACCAAGAATATCGCCGGCGTGACCATCGACGATATTTACCTGGGCAATGGCGCGTCCGAGCTGATCGTGATGTCCATGAACGCGCTGCTGAATAACGGCGATGAGGTGTTGGTGCCGGCGCCGGATTATCCGCTGTGGACGGCGGCAGTGAGCCTGTCCGGCGGCAAACCGGTGCACTATATCTGCGACGAGCAGCAGGACTGGTTCCCCGACATCGACGACATGCGCAAGAAGATCACGCCCAATACCAAGGCGATCGTGGTCATCAACCCGAACAACCCGACCGGCGCGCTGTATCCGGACGAGGTTCTATTGCAGATCATCGAGCTGGCGCGCCAGCACCAGCTGATCATCTACGCTGACGAAATCTACGACAAAGTGCTGTACGACGGCGCGACCCACACCTCCATCGCCGCCCTGTGCGAGGACGTGCTGTGCGTGACCTTCAACGGCCTGTCCAAGAGCTACCGTTCCTGCGGCTACCGCGCGGGCTGGATGGTGCTCTCGGGCGAAAACCGAAAATACGCGAAGGACTATATCTGGGGCTTGAACATGCTGGCCTCGATGCGCCTTTGCGCCAATGCACCGGGGCAGTTTGCGATCCAGACTGCACTCGGCGGCTACCAGAGCATCAAGGATCTGGTGGCTCCCGGCGGGCGGCTGCTCAAGCAGCGCGACCTGGCTTACCAGTTGTTGTCCGATATTCCGGGCGTCAGCGTGGTCAAGCCAAAAGCGGCACTTTATATGTTCCCCCGCCTTGATCCGAAGATCTATCCGATCGCGGACGACCAGCAATTCGCTTATGAACTGCTGGAAGAAACCAAGGTCCTGATCGTGCAAGGCACTGGCTTCAACTGGCATTCGCCGGACCACTTCCGCGTCGTGTTCCTGCCGAACGCCGACGATATGACCGACGCCTTCGGAAGAATGGCGCGCTTCATGGAAGGCTACCGCAAACGTCACGGCCAGGGCTGAAACCGATCACAATAGATAACGAGATTATGAAACCCATCAAAGTAGGCCTGTTAGGCATTGGCACCGTAGGTTCGGGCACCTTCAACGTCCTGTCGCGCAACCAGGAAGAGATTACGCGCCGCGCCGGCCGCGGCATCGAAATCGTGGCCGTGGCGGACCTGAACACCGAACGCGCGCAACAGCTCACCGGCGGCAAGATCAAAGTCGTCGCCGACGGTAACGAGATCGTCAACGATCCGGAAATCGACATCGTCATTGAGCTGATTGGCGGCTACGGCATTGCCAAGGAACTGGTGCTGAAAGCCATCCACAACGGCAAGCACGTGGTCACCGCCAACAAGGCCCTGCTGGCAACGCACGGCAACGAGATCTTCGCTGCGGCGCAAGCCAAGGGTGTGATGGTGGCCTTCGAGGCCGCTGTTGCAGGCGGCATCCCGATCATCAAGGCGCTGCGCGAAGGCCTGACCGCCAACCGCATCGAATGGATCGCCGGCATCATCAACGGCACCACCAACTTCATCCTGTCCGAAATGCGTGACAAGGGCCTGGACTTTGGCACTGTGCTGAAAGAGGCGCAGCGCCTGGGCTACGCCGAAGCCGATCCGACCTTCGACATCGAAGGCGTTGATGCAGCGCACAAGGCGACCATCATG
>NZ_JBFRDW010000724.1:0-2851 GCF_052113985.1 Pseudoduganella sp. RAF53_2
GTGTATGCGATGACCTTGGCCGTTCTAAGGTAGGCAATGCTTTAGCCTAGCTTGCTATTCCTTGCAGTGGCACGACCCTCAAGAAATTTGCTCGCGACTTCAAAATAGTCGTTGTGTCGTCCGCCCAAATAACGCGGAGATCCTTATGCTGAACAAGAAGTCAACGCTGTTCCCATCACAGTTATCGAAAAGATTGACATCCGAGGTCGAGGCCCTTTCTCTAAGTGACCCACTGCATCCAATGAAGCGAGACTCGCGACAGTCTGTACGACCGAAACAATGTAAGGGAAGTTCCTACAGCCCAGAGCCAACACAACCACATCGCTCCGCAAAGTCTGTAAGGAGACACRTACCATCCGCTAGGTTCGATAGTGGTTTGGCTTTAGTTGACGCGAACCGCGAGTTTTGCAATTTAATGCGCACTCCCCTAACTGACTTAGTCGGCAAGCATCTGAGAGATCTTTGCAGTGTGTACAGGTCGTTCACCCAAGCCAGTAAGGGGGCGAATTACATGATGGAGTTCGACTATGCCGAGGCCATTCTTATTGACGGGTGCAACTCGAACATCTATACGAGTATGACAAGCGTCTGGATGCGTTCGCCTGAAGGCCACCTGGATTCGGTAAGTGTATTCGTTACCGACTTTCCGCCTCAAGCATCACTTCGCGGTGAGCGCTCGATAACTGGCGCAAATAGCTTGGCAGGCTTGTTAAGCGCTGATTCATTCCGGCGTGAACTCGAACGAGCTATAGATTCCTCGACCGTAGAAGCCCCATCATCCCTTCTGCTTATCAGCATATCCGGCCTGGACTCACTCAGCGAATCATTTGGCCGCGAACATACCCTATCAGTGCAGGTTGAAGCCGCCCGAAGAATTCGTCGCACAGCGGATAGGTTCGGAAAAGTTGGCCGTCATGGAATCAACGAATTCCTAGTGCTCTGTGAGTCCGAACAACAAAACGCATATGAACTTTCGCAAGCCTTGCTAGGGACATTTCGCGAATGTTTCGTTCTAAACGGCGAGGAGGTTTATCTCTCTGCGTCCATCGGAATGTGCCGCATCCCCAGTAACTGCAAGGATGCAGAAGAAATCGTTTTCGCAGCAGAAGCAGCTCTACGCCAAGCCAAGAAAAGAACAGGTGGCACCTGTATTCAATATACCGATGAGATTGGTCAAGCGATGAAGCGCAAAGCGGAGCTGGAACATTCTTTGAGGAAGGCTGTGGTCCGCGGTGAGATGGAATTGGAGTATCAACCACGAGTCGATGTACGAACGATGAAAGTCGTCGCGCTTGAGGCATTGTTAAGGTGGAATCATCCCAAGCATGGCCGGATTTCTCCTCTAGAGTTCATTCCGATCGCCGAAGAGAGAGGATTGATCTTTGACATCGGAAAATGGGTACTAGAGACGGCATGCAAGAAAGCGAGCGAACTCGCAGTAGAGTTGGAAGAGCCGGTGCGCGTATCTGTCAACGTATCCGCACACCAGTTGAAAGATAACCGGTTTAGCGATGTTATTGTCGAGGCACTGGAACAATCCCAACTCCCGCCAAATTTGCTCGAGTTGGAGTTGACTGAAAGCGTTCTCGTCGAAGACTGCGATAGATGCGCTGACGTATTACGAGGCCTGAAGGCGCTGGGCTTATCGTTGTCAGTAGACGACTTCGGTACCGGATATTCATCGCTCGCATATTTGCAGTTTTTCCCTTTCGATACGATTAAATTGGACAAGACTTTTATTAACAATACCAACGCTACAGTAGACAATCGGAAGCTGGTTCGAGCGCTTATAGACATGTCGCACGCATTAGACTTGTCTGTTGTCGCAGAAGGGGTGGAATGCAAGGAAACCCTGGCATTTCTGGCTGCTAACAACTGTGACGAAGTTCAAGGGTATCTAATGTCGCGGCCGTTGAATGCCAAGGCGCTGCAAGAATTTCTGCAGACTAGTCGGAAGCATGAAATCAATGCAAATTGGAGCGTCTAGCGCCTACAAAGGCGGCAGGCATAATCGAAGTTCGAATAGGTGAATATTCTTTATATGCATTACCATGACCTCCCGCCATCTCATCATCCTCTTGTAACCTATAGGGCTCTGGAGCGAAGCGACGCGCCTGAATGGTATCGCTACTTGGCTTCTCGAGAAGTCTACGAACATACTAGCTGGAATCTGGCGAACGCTGATTCTCTACAGGCGTTATTTGACTCCTATGAATCCGACCACCGCGAATCAGAGATACGGTTTGCGGTAATCGCGAAAGAGAGCAATCGCTTGGTTGGTACTTTTGGTTTCCATACGATATCGCTTGGCAATAAGACTGCAGAACTAGCATTCGACCTTTGCCCCTCCGTATGGAGCAAAGGTATAGCGCAGAGCATTTGTCAGACGGCTGTACAGTGGGCATTCAGATGTCTCGGTCTCGTTCGTGTGCAAGCAGTCGTCCTAGAGACGAACTTGCGGTCAATACGCACGTTGGAACGTAGTGGGTTTCAGCGCGAAGGCTATTTGCGGAACTATCGCCAAGTTCGCGGCTATTCAAGGAACTTTTGGCTCTACTCAAACGTGCCGTAAGTCTGAAATGTTGATGGCTAATGGCGGTTACATCAGGGAATTGCAGCGCTCCTGCTGCCGCTTCTTAATTTTTCTCCCCTCCGATCCCCTGGAAGTCTAGATACATTATCTTGCGGCCTTATCTTCACGTCTCATTCGATAGCGATATCCAGTTTCCGCAATGTAATTAAAGTGAAGTGTTTGTGGTAGCACCGATCGCAATTCAGCAGGACGTAGTTCGCTCTCATCTTTTGAAAAGCTGGATGCTATTTGCATTTCCCTCGGTGCCAATTTCTTAAC
>NZ_JBFRDW010000725.1:0-2849 GCF_052113985.1 Pseudoduganella sp. RAF53_2
CCACTAGGGTTACGCCGTGGGTTTTATACGCGAGCGCAGATTACAGCGCGGAGAAGTCCAGTTCAACGCCCGATGCGGCGGCGATCTGTTCGCGCGATACGCCCGGCGCCAGTTCGATTACCTTGATGCCCTTGTCGCCAATCTCCATCACGCCGAGGTCGGTGATCACCATATCGACCACGCCCACGCCGGTCAGCGGCAGGTCGCAGTTCTTCAGCAGCTTGTGCGAAGTCGAGCCATCCTTGGCGGTGGCCACGTGCTCCATCAGCACCACGACCTTCTTCACGCCGGCCACCAGATCCATGGCGCCGCCCATGCCCTTCACCATTTTCCCGGGGATCATCCAGTTCGCCAGGTCGCCCTTTTCGGACACCTGCATCGCGCCCAGGATCGCCAGGTTGATTTTGCCGCCGCGGATCATGCCGAAGGAATCGGCCGATGCGAAGTAAGCGGAACCCGGCAGCGCCGTCACGGTCTGCTTGCCGGCGTTGATCAGGTCAGCGTCCACTTCATCGTCGGTCGGGAATGGGCCGATGCCCAGCAAGCCGTTTTCGGATTGCAGGAACACTTCGATATGGTCCGGCACATAGTTCGCCACCAGGGTCGGCAGGCCGATGCCCAGGTTCACATAGAAGCCGTCTTGCAGCTCTTTTGCCGCGCGCGCGGCCATTTCATCACGAGTCCAAGCCATGTTCTGTCTCCTTAGCCGGCACGCACGGTGCGCTGTTCGATGCGTTTTTCCGGGGTCGCGTTCAGCACCAGGCGGTGCACGAAGATGCCCGGCAGATGCACGGCATCCGGATCGATCTCGCCCAGTTCCACGATCTCTTCCACTTCCACCACGCAGATCTTGCCGGCGGTCGCCACGTTCGGGTTGAAGTTGCGGGCAGTCTTGCGGAACACCAGGTTGCCCGACTTGTCGCCCTTCCAGGCTTTGACCAGGGATACGTCCGCCACCAGCGAGCGCTCCATTACATATTTTTCGCCATCGAACTCGCGGATTTCCTTACCTTCGGCGACGATGGTGCCCACGCCGGTCTTAGTGAAGAAGGCCGGAATGCCTGCACCGCCAGCGCGCAGCTTCTCGGCCAGCGTGCCTTGCGGCGTGAATTCCAGTTCCAGTTCGCCGGCCAGGTACTGGCGCGCGAATTCCTTGTTCTCGCCCACATAGGACGAAATCATCTTCCTGATCTGGCGCGTCTCCAGCAGCTGGCCGAGGCCGAAGCCGTCCACGCCGGCATTATTGGAAATCGCGGTCAGGCCCTTGACGCCCGAATCGCGCAGCGCCGCAATCAACGCTTCCGGAATACCGCACAGGCCGAAGCCGCCGACGGCAATGGTCTGGCCGTCGGCTACGATGCCGGCCAGAGCGGCCTTGGCATCTGGGTAAATTTTATTCATGGTGCTCCTCTATTGGTGAGTGTTCCGAGCATAAAATACGGTCTGTCAAAGTACAATACCGTAGAAATACCGCCAACATTGAAGATGAACGCATCATACGCCATTAATTACGAGACAATCTTCAAGTTCGCCCCCGTCGGCATGTGCATTTCGGTGAACCGCGTGATCCAGTCCTGCAACGACGCCCTGAGCTCGATGTTCGGCTACGAGCACGGCGCGCTCGATGGCCAGTCCTTCCAGATCCTCTACCCGACGCAGGATGAATTCCTGCGCACGGGCGACCGCATCATCCCCATCATGAACACCAAGGGGCGCTACTCGGACGAGCGCATCATGCGCCGCGCGAACGGCGAGCTGTTCTGGTGCCACGTGTCGGGCCGCGCGCTGAATCCGCAGGAGCCGCTAGGCGCGGGCGTGTGGACCTTTGAAGACGTATCGGAAAAGCGGCCGGTGTCAGCCGAGCTGACGCCGCGCGAACGCGAGATTGCCGCCTTCCTGGTCGAGGGCAAGACCAGCAAGGCGATCGCGCGCGAAACGGACCTGTCGCCGCGCACGGTGGAAATGCACCGCGCCAAACTGATGCGCAAATTCAGCGCATCGACATCCTCGGAACTGGTGCACAAGCTGATGGGCGTGCATAAAATGGGAACATAAAGTAGGGACGCAGCACATTTCGCGCGCGGACATGTGTTACGTCCCCATTTTCGCGCGCCATGCAACGTAGGGCGGATCATCGATCCGCCGTTACTGAGCGAGCATGCCGTCGTCGGCGGAGATGATGGCGCCGTTGATGAAATGCGATTCCTCGCCCGCCAGCAGGAGCAGCAGGCCATCCAGGTCTTCCGGCTTGCCGGGACGCTTGCGCGGCAAGAGGTCGATCAGGCGCTTGCCCTGCTCGCTGGCGAAGTAGTCTTCATTGATCTCGGTTTCGATATAGCCGGGGCAGATGGCATTGGTGTTGATATTGTATTTGCCCCACTCCACCGCCATGGCCTTGGTCATGTGCACCACGCCCGCCTTGCTCATGCAGTAGACGCCGATCTGCGGCAGCACGCGCAAGCCCGCCACCGAGGCGATATTGATGATGCGATGCTGCTTGCGCGGATCGCCCTTGGTGCGCGCGATCATGCGCTTGGCCGTTTCCTGCGCCACGAAGAAGGCGCCGCGCAGATTGGTGTCCATCACGAAGTTGTAATCCTCGGGCGACACATCGACCAGCCGCTGCGTGGTCGACACGCCGGAGTTGTTCACCAGGATATCGATCGGCCCCGCTTCCGTTTCGGCGTGGGCGATGGCGGATTTGATGCTGGCGTAGTCGGTGACGTCCAGCGCCACCACATGGGCCGCGCCGCCGTCGGCCTCGATTTCCGCGCGCAGCTCTTTCAGGCGCTCGATGCGGCGCGAGGCCAGCACCACCTGGCAGCCGGCACGCGCCAGCACCTTGGCGA
>NZ_JBFRDW010000726.1:0-2845 GCF_052113985.1 Pseudoduganella sp. RAF53_2
GCACGTTGTACACGCAGCGCTGCTGAGGCGTGGAAATGTAGTTGTCGAAGAAGCGGTCCATATTGCGCACTTCCAATGCCTTGCGCGGATCATCCGGCAGCAGCTTCACCGGCCCGGGATAGTTGAGTTGCAGGTATTCGATGATGGTGCTGGCTTCGGTCACCACCTTGCCTTCATCCTCCAGCAGCGGGAATTTTTTCAGCGGCCAGACCTCTGACAGGTGCTGGTAATTCTCCGGCTGTTCGGGCGTCAGCAGCTTCCATTCGAACGGTGTGCCGTTCTCATAGAGTGCAGTCAGCACTTTCTGGCAGTAGGACGAGAAGGGGTGAGCATACAGTTTCAGCGACATGGTCGTTCTCCTTTTGGTGGGTAAGTATCCCACGACGAAGCAGCCTGGCCGAAATCGACATTTAAATAGCTGCGCGTTGTAAACTGGAATTTCTCGTCAATCGGAGCGCCGCCATGATTTTCCGCCAGCTATTCGACGCCACGTCGTCTACCTACACCTATTTGCTGGGCGACAGCGGCGAAGCGCTGCTGATCGATCCGGTCTACGAGCAAGCCCCGCGCGATCTGGCTCTGCTGCAGGAGCTGGGCCTGAAACTCATCGCCACGCTCGACACCCACGTGCACGCCGACCACGTCACCGGTGCATGGCGGCTGCATCAGCGCTGCGGCAGCCGTATCGGACTGGCGGCGGCAGCGGAAGCGTCGCTGGTGGATATGCCGCTGAAGCAGGGCGACCGCGTTAATTTCGGCGCGCGCTACCTGAGCGTCCGCGCCACGCCCGGCCACACCAATGGCTGCCTGACTTATGTGCTGGATGACGAAAGCATGGCCTTCACCGGTGACAGCCTGCTGATCCGCGGCTGCGGACGGACCGATTTCCAGCAGGGCAGTCCGCAGCAGCTGTTTTCTTCGGTGCGCGAGCAGATCATGTCGCTGCCGAGGGAATGCCTGCTCTATCCAGCCCACGACTACCGCGGCATCACGGTATCCAGCGTCGGCGAAGAGTGCCGCTTCAATCCGCGCCTGGGTGGCGATGCGGACATCGGCGATTTCAGCGGCTATATGAACAACCTGAATCTGCCGCATCCCAAGCTGATGGCGGTCGCGGTGCCCGCCAATATGCGCTGTGGCCAACCGGAAGGCGAGGCGCCGCCACTGGAAACACCGGACTGGGCGCCGCTGACCCTGCGTTTCAGCGGCGTGTGGGAAATCGAACCCTTGTCGCTGCTGGAGCACGCGCCGCAAGCCCAGATCGTGGACGTGCGCGAAGCATCCGAATTCATCGACCAGCTAGGGCACCTGCAAGGCGCGCGCCTGATGCCGCTATCCAAGCTGATGGACCGGGTCGATGAACTGGACCGCGAAAAGCCCGTGGTCGCCGTCTGCCGTTCCGGCGCCCGTTCGGCGCAAGCCTGCGTGCTGCTGACCAAGGCCGGCTTCCCGCAAGTCGCCAATCTGGCGGGCGGCATGCTGCGCTGGAAGGTCGAAGGTCTGCCGGTGGCGGCAGACCCGGTTTGACGATCAGGCGCGGCGTGCGCCTTTTGGCAGCAGGGCCGCCACAAGGCCGAGCAGCGGCAGATAGGCAATAGTCTGGTACACGAAAGCGATGCTGGTGCGGTCGGCAAAGATGCCCAGCAGCGCAGCACCCAGGCCGCCCATGCCGAACGCGAAGCCAAAGAACAAGCCGGACACCATGCCGATTTTTCCCGGCATCAGTTCCTGCGCATAGACCAGGATGGCGGAGAAGGCGGAAGAGAGCACCAGACCAATCACAATGGTCAGCGTCGTCGTCCAGAAAAGATCTGCGTGCGGCAGCAGCAGCGCGAACGGCGCCACCCCAAGGATCGACACCCAGATCACCGGCTTGCGGCCGATGCGGTCGCCAATCGGCCCGCCTGCCACAGTGCCCACCGCGGACGCAAACAGGAAATAGAACAGGTGCAGCTGCGCGTTCTGCACGCTCAGTCCGAAGTGTTCGATCAGGTAGAAGGTGTAGAAACTGGTCAGTCCCGCCATGTAGAAATACTTGGAGAAGATCAGCACCAGCAGCACGGCGATGGCGCCGATCACCACATTACGCGGATAAGGCGAAGCAACTGCTGCCTTCTTCGCGCCTTGATTGGCCTTCTGATGCGCCGCATACCAGCGGCTAACCTGCAGCAGCACGAAAATTCCCGCCAGCGCGATCAAGCCAAACCAGGCTACGCTGCGCTGGCCGAACGGCACGATCACCGCCGCCGCCAGCAGCGGACCAATGGCCGTGCCCATATTGCCGCCCACCTGGAACATGGACTGCGCGAAGCCATGCTGCCCACCCGAAGCCAGGCGCGCGATGCGTGTCGATTCCGGATGGAAGATGGAGGAACCGATACCGATGCAGGCCGCAGCCAGCAGCACCACGCCAAATGTCGGTGCAATCGACAGCAGCAGTAAGCCGATCAGTGTGGACATCATGCCGAAGGGCAGCGAGTAAGGCAGCGGACGGCGGTCGGTGAACAGGCCAACCAGTGGCTGCAGCAGGGACGCGGTGAGCTGGTAAGTCAGCGTGATCAGGCCGACCTGGGCAAAGCTCAATGCGAGTCCCGTTTTCAGGATGGGATACATGGCCAGGATCAGTGACTGCATCATGTCATTGACCATGTGGGCGCTGCTGATAGCGCCAAGAATGCCGAGGGCGGGCCTGGCTTTCTGCGATTGGGAGGTGAGAGTAATGGTAGTCATGGGCACATTATGAGAAAATTCACCATGCCTGTCTTACGATATTCGACCACAAACCATCGCAAAAAGGACATCATGCCAGCGCGTCCGCCAAAACCGCTTTCCGAGTCGCTCAAGG
>NZ_JBFRDW010000727.1:0-2841 GCF_052113985.1 Pseudoduganella sp. RAF53_2
GAACAACGCATCGCGGCTGATCTTGCCTGCCGCAATGGCGGATTCGAACATGCGGCCCACTTCGCGCGCCGCGTGCTGGGCGGCGCGGCGGATTTCATCGTGGGGCGTTTCGACGTCGGCGTCGCCCAGAGCGCCGGCAATGACCTCGGCGCGCTCCGCCAGGGCCATGGCGGAGCCCGTCACGCGCGGCAAATCGCGGTTGGTTCCCAGCATGGAGTCGCGGATCTGGGCGATAGCGTCCGCAATCACCTGCGTGGTTTCGACGTGCTCGCGCGAGGCATGGGCGATTTCGTCGATCTTGGCTTCGGATTCGCCAGAGGAATTCTCGATATTGCTCAGCAGGACATGGACCTTTTCCACATTCGAGGCCGCCTCCTTCACGTCCGTCGCCAGGGAGGACATGCCGCGCGAGGCTTTTTCCGCCTGCTCATTGATTTCACGCACCATCTGGCTGATTTCGTCGGTCGCTTCCTTGGTGCGCTGGGCCAGCTGGCGCACTTCCCCCGCCACGACAGCGAAACCGCGGCCTTGCTCGCCGGCGCGGGCGGCTTCGATCGCGGCATTCAGCGCCAGCAAATTGGTGCGAGCGGAAATTTCCGAAATGGCGGTAGTAAAACCGGAAATGCGGCGCGCCTTTTCCTGAAGGCTGGCCATGGTTTCGGCGGCAGCTTCGGCGTCGCGGCGGGCGGTGGAGATGCGTTCCAGGCCCTGGTCCGCCTCGGCGCGGCCGGCCACGGTTTCCTCGCGCACGCGGTGGGCGACGCGGGAAGCGCTTTCGGCGTTGGTAGCGATAAGTTCGGTCGTGCGGGCGTTCTGGCCGGAGCTGGCGACGATGCCGCTGGCGGTCTGCACGTCCTGCTCGATTTTCTTTTTGACGGAATCGACGAAGTAGGAAGTTTCTGCGGCGCCGATCATGATGGCGTCGATTTCCTTGCCGACCGTCTGCGCGAAGCGGCGCGGGCCGCCGTCCTCAGTGCTGCTGCGATTTGCCAGGGTGAGGCCGGCGCTGGCGGCGAGTGCCGCGAGGAAGGCGGTCCAGACGGGTCCTATGCCCGTCATCCATTGCACCAGCCAGGCTACCAGAGTTCCTACAACGAGGGCCGCGAGCAGGCCCCAGTTTCGCCGCAACAGCTCCATGCATCCTCCGTCTCCGGGAGCAAGGCGCCGTTGTGAAGATCGTTATTTAATCGGCAACTTGCTCGTGTTCTTAACTTCTTCCATCACGGCATAAGTATGGGTCTCGCGTACACCTTTTTGCAACAAAGTTTTTCCAAGGAATTCACGATAGGCGGCCATGTCCTTCACGCGCGCTTTGACGAGATAGTCAAAACCGCCCGCCACCATGTGGCATTCCAGGACTTCGGGGATGAGTTGTACGCTGTGTTTGAAGGCGTCGAACACCTCCGGTGTGGTGCGGTCGAGTACCACTTCGATGAAGACAAGCAGTGACACATCCAGCAATTGCGGATTAAGCTGGGCGGTGTAGCCCATGATGTATCCCGCCTCGTGCAATTTACGCACACGCTCCAGGCAAGCGGCCGGCGACAGATTGACGCGTGCAGCAAGTTCCACGTTGCTGATCCGTCCGTCGCTTTGCAGCTCCATCAGGATCTTTTTACTGATCTTGTCCAGCATGTAAATCCCCTGTTTAATTTTATTTGGTTAAATTCTCTCACCAAAAAGAATGTATTGCTAGCCCCCAGCAATACCAGAATTAATCCAGAAGATTCCGGCTTACAATCGAATCATCAGCAGTACCGCCAGACACGCCTCGCAAACACGCTTTGCCGGGCGTGTTTTTGTACGTGCTGCCATTAACTAAAAACCACACTTAATAGAGTTTTTACATGCATTCTAAAGATCTTCCGTTCGCCACCCTCCAGAGTGAAATCCTGCGTGATCCGACCCCGCTGCGCGCTGCCATTACTGCCGCCTACCGCAAAGATGAGCAATCCGCCGTGCAGTGGCTGCTGTCGCAAATCCGCGAGGGCGCGCCGGAAACCACGCTGGAAGCCCAGTCGCTGGCGAAGCGCCTGGTGACAGCTGTGCGCGAGAAGCGCACCCGTTCCTCCGGCGTGGACGCACTGATGCACCAGTTCTCCCTGTCGTCGGAAGAAGGCGTGGCRCTGATGTGCCTGGCCGAAGCSCTGCTGCGYATTCCGGACAGCGCCACCGCAGACCGCCTGATTGCAGACAAGATTTCCAAAGGCGACTGGAAAAAACACCTCGGCGAATCGCCATCCCTGTTCGTGAATGCCGCGACCTGGGGCCTGGTGGTGACCGGCAAGCTGGTCAGCTCGTCCAGCGAAGAAGGGCTGGGCGCTGCGATTACCAGCCTGATCGCCAAAGGCGGCGAACCGCTGATCCGCAAGGGCGTGGACCTGGCGATGCGTATGCTGGGCAACCAGTTCGTGACCGGCCAGACCATCGACGAAGCGATCAAGAACGGCAAGGACAACGAAGCGCGCGGCTATCGCTATTCCTACGACATGCTGGGCGAAGCCGCTTTGACCGAAGCGGACGCCGCCTACTATTACGCAGCCTACGAAAAAGCGATCCATGCGATCGGCAAGGCATCCAATGGCCGCGGCATCCGCAACGGCCCCGGCATTTCGGTGAAACTGTCCGCCCTGCACCCACGCTACAGCCGCGCTCAGCGCGACCGTGTGATGAGCGAACTGCTGCCGCGCCTGACCAAGCTGGTGCAGCTGGCCAAGGAATACAACATCGGCCTGAACATCGATGCGGAAGAGGCTGACCGCCTTGAGCTGTCGCTGGACCTGATGGAAGCGATGGCTTTCGATCCGTCCCTGGCCGGTTTCGACGGCATCGGCTTCGTGG
>NZ_JBFRDW010000728.1:0-2808 GCF_052113985.1 Pseudoduganella sp. RAF53_2
GCTTTGCCACAGCTTCGGTTTCAGTGGCCACATCATCTAATGCAAACTTGAAGCCCGCCTGCTTCAGTTCGTTCAAGCGGGCCAGCACATCGGGCGTGGGCTGAACGGTTTCCAGCACTTCAAGGATGACTTTATCGTTCGGCAGGAAGCGAATGAAATCGCTCATCAGCCCCGCCGTATCGACGTTGACGAAGGCCAGCTGATCGCCCACCACCTGCTCCATGCCCAGCTCGGAGGCGTGCGCGATCACGGACGCGGTGGCGTGCGTGCCGTTGGTAATGCGGGCTTCGGAGACTTCAGCGTTGCGATACAGCAGCTCGTAAGCGACGAGCCGCTGGTTTCGATTGAGGATAGGTTGCCTTGCCAGGAAAAACTGATTGGCATAAGGCATCGGGACTGGCGCTAACTCTTGTTGCAATGTCGCTGTCATGGGTTTCCCCACTGCTGGACTCATTACCCCCAGACTAAACCCGATTTACAGTCTTGACAATGTTTTTATGCGCGCTTCGCATCGCCTTTGCGACTTGTGGTCACTTCGCCACTCTCCAGCGTGAACTTGGCGCCCGAATCGCGGCCCAGCACCTTGACCAGGTAGGGCATCACTTCCTTCAGGATCGGCTCCAGCGTGTACGGCGGATTCAGCAGGAACATGCCGCTGGTGTGCAGCGCGATGCCATCCGGCGTTGGCGTGCTGATGCACAGCGTCACGTTCAGCCACGACTTCGCGTCCAGATGCTTCATGCGCTCGGCAAAGTTGCGTGCCTCGATGCGCTGCAGCACCGGATACCAGACGGCATAAGTGCCGGTCGGGAAGCGCTTGAGCGAATCGCTCAGCATATCGGTGACTTTCTTGTAGTCCTGCTTGTCTTCATACGGCGGATCGCACAGCACGAAGCCGCGGCGCGACGGCGGCGGCAGCAGCGCTTTGACGCCCAGGAAGCCGTCCGCCTTGTTGACGATCACGCGCTTGCCGCGCGCTGTTGGACGCTTGCCTTGCGCCGCTTCGTGCCTGGCCAGGTTATTGAAATTGTCTTCCAGGATCTTGGCGTCGGACGGGTGCAGCTCGAACAGGCGGATGCGGTCTTCTTCGCGCGCCACTTTCTCCGCGCAGTAAGGCGAACCCGGATAGAAGCGCATCTTGCCGCTCGGGTTCATGTCTTTAATCAGCTTTACGTACTCGGCCAGCGGCGCCGGCAGGTCATCACGCTCCCACAGCGGCGCGATACCCGTTTCGAATTCGCCCGTCTTGGTGGCTTGCGCACTGTCCAGCGTGTACACGCCCGCACCGGCGTGGGTGTCGATGTAGGTATAGGCGACGTCCTTCTGGTTCAGGTACTGGAGCACCTGGATCAGGACGAAATGCTTTAGGACATCGGCATGATTGCCGGCGTGGAAGGCGTGGCGATAACTGAACATGAATAAGGCAGAGTGATGATTCGACCTACCATTATCTCACGAGCGGCGCTGGCGCGCGGTCCAGCCGACGAGGGCCAGCCCTGCGAGCAGCATCGCGTAATGCGCCGGCTCGGGCACCGGATCGAGCGTGCCGGAGCCCGCGTACATCCACATTTCCATCGATACCCAGCCCGCCTGCTGCTGGTCGGTGCGGTTCAACCAGGAAGTCTGCACCAGATCGAGGCTGTCACGCGTTTCGCTGAAACCGCGCGCGCTTTCCAGCCGGAAGTCCTGCAGGTCCAGGTCCACGCCCAGCAGGCCATCCGGCTGCTTGGGATCTTCAATCGCCAGCCAGAACAGGGCGAAGATATCGAACCAGTCCTGGCGCTGCTGCGGCGGCGTGACGCTGGCCTCGATCTGCACCGTGCTGTAGAAGGCGACGCCGGTATTCGGCGTCAGCGTGAAATGCGCCTGGTCGCCTTCGATCGATGTGTTCAGGCCGCGGCTTTCGCTCAGGCTGGTCACGATGTGCGCCTCGCCTTCCACGCTCTGCTTCCAGGAGTCATCCCTGCCCAGCACAGCGACGTGCGCGGTCTCAACGTTATTCAGGTTATAGCTGTATTCCCACGGCTGGGGCGTGGCGGGTGGATAGAACTGCTCCCAGTAATTGCCGCTCGGCGTGCTGGCCGAGATATAGCCGTAGTCATTCTCGTAGCGCGTGCCCACATGGGTCATGGTCAGCGCCGGCGTGATGCCATCGTTCGGATCGAGATCAATCAGCGTGAAGCCGATATTGCCCATGCGCGCCTGGCCGCTGACGTCCGCCGACGCGGCGCCATGCCACAGCAGGCCGCCAAGCAAAGCAAGTGCTGTCATTGAATGCTTCATCGTATCCTCCGTAATGTTGTTGGTATGGGAGGCATACGGTAGCAGCGCGCAACGCGCGCGAGATACACAGAAAATCACTAGTAAAAAAGGCCCGGCAACCAAGGATCGCCGGGCCTCAGGACAGGTCAGAGACCTGTCATTGCTTATGCTACTTTCTTCTTGTCGTCAAAGAATTGCTCGTCTTCAGTCGAACCATGCAGGGCGGTAGTCGACGACTGGCCTTGCTGGATGGTCTGGGTCACGGCGTCGAAGTAGCCGGTGCCGACTTCGCGCTGGTGCTTCACGGCGGTGAAGCCCTTCTCCGCTGCGGCGAATTCGGCTTCCTGCAGTTCCACGAAGGCCGACATCTGGCGGCGTGCATAGCCGTGTGCCAGGTTGAACATGCCGTAGTTCAGCGAGTGGAAGCCAGCCAGCGTGATGAACTGGAACTTGTAGCCCATGGCACCCAGCTCTTTCTGGAACTTGGCGATGGTTGCATCGTCCAGGTTTTTCTTCCAGTTGAAGGACGGCGAGCAGTTATAGGCC
>NZ_JBFRDW010000729.1:0-5044 GCF_052113985.1 Pseudoduganella sp. RAF53_2
GCCAAAGGGACTGGATTTATCAAGTTATTCGCAAGGTCAGCTCGACGCCATCGCAAATCGGCTGAATGAACGACCTAGAAAAACGTTAGACTATGAAACGCCGGCTCAACGGTTTTATCAATGTGTTGCGTCGACCGGCTGAATCCGCAGGCGGAAGTTGCCATACACTTGGCGTAACACAGGGCCGGGAGCGGATTGTGAGCGACTTCATCGACTTCGCTCGACACTTGATCATGACTAATTTTCTTCTTGCGCCATTAATCGCCTGGTTGTCTCTTCTGATCTGGGTTGTTTTGCTGGTGGCTCGCGGCGGCTTCTGGCGCGTGCGGCCAGCGCGAGCGCTTGCTGAGAGCACCATCAAGGCCATCGGCGACGACGAATTCAACCCTCGCGGTGCGTGGCCCGCGCTGGTGGCGGTCGTGCCGGCGCGCAATGAAGCCGATGTCATCGGCCGTGCGGTCGGTTCTTTGCTCAAGCAAGACTATCCGGGTGCTTTCCACGTCATCGTCATCGATGACGATAGCACGGACGGTACGGCGGCCGTTGCCGCGGCCACGGCACGTGACCTCGATCTTCAGGACCGCCTGACCGTGTTGACCGCAAAGCCGCTGCCACCAGGCTGGACAGGCAAGGTTTGGGCGCAGTCGCAGGGCATCGACGCGGTCGCAAAGCTCGACCTTCCCGCCGAGTTTCTGCTGTTGACAGACGCCGACATCCATCATCCGGCCGATGCCACCACTCAGCTCGTTGCGCGTGCCATTCTCGAAGACCGCGATCTCGTTTCACTGATGGTGCGCTTGCGCTGCGACTCGCTGTGGGAGAAGGCGCTGATTCCTGCGTTTGTCTTCTTCTTTGCAAAGCTCTATCCGTTCGCGTGGGTAAGCGACGTCAAGAAGACGACTTCGGGCGCGGCGGGCGGCTGCATGCTCGTGCGACGTTCGGCGCTGGTGGAAGCAGGCGGTATCGAATCGATCCGGCACGAGCTCATCGACGATTGCAGCCTCGCGGAACGTATCAAGCATCGTCGCGGTAAAGGCAAAGCGCGGCCCATTCGTCTGGATTTGGCGGAATCGAGCGAGTCGCTACGTCCGTACGATTCGTGGCGTGACATCTGGAACATGATCGCGCGCACGGCGTTTACACAGTTACGCTATTCGCCCCTCCTGCTGGCCGGCACGATAGCCGGCATGTTCCTGATTTATCTCGTTCCGCCACTATTCGCCCTGGCGATGGGGACGCGTGCCTGGCCTGCCTGGGCGGCGTGGATTCTCATGTGTATCGCGTATGCCCCAATGCTGCGTTATTACCGCAGGTCGATACTGTGGGCGCCGGCGTTGCCGTTGATTGCCTTGTTTTACGTGAGTGCGACGATTGGATCGGCGGTGCGCTACTGGACCGGCAAGGGCGGGCAGTGGAAGATGCGCGTGCAAGCGCCCAGCCAAAGCGATTCCTGAAGCCTTTTCTTTAGCTAACGCGGGTGCGCCATACGCGGATGGCGGCGCCTGGCGATAAGCGAACCTTGGTCAGACTTCCGAACGCTCGACCACCACCTCACTGATTTGCAGCACGGGTTGAATATCCGTGTAGTTTGCTATGTCGCCCCTGATCTCCTGCGCGTGAGGGGCGCGGGCCGCCTGGTAGGCTTCGACGGAAGTGCAGAAAAAGTCGCACTTGGCCACGTAAACAGGGCCAGTGCCGGGAGCACCGTCAGCGATGCCCTTGTCCACCGAGTAGTACAGACATGCATCGCCGAGCCGCTGTTTTAGCATTGGCATATGCTTCTCGCGATAGTAAGCATGATCGAATCGCGCGCCTGCGGCGTACGGATACATGACACTGACTTTGATCATCGGTTTTCTCCTGTTGGCGCAATGCAGTCGAGGCGCCCTGGTTGGGGAGCTATCGCGTCATCACTGGATGTCGGCCGACTATTCTATGCCATCACGGGAAGGTCAAGTCCAGACCGAGCACGCTGCTAAGCTCGAAGGTGACCAGGCCCAGGCACAGGAGTGACAGCGCGAAGACGACAGCCACCTGGCCGCCTGCGCGTAGCACCGCGCGCCGCTCCATTTCCTTCTGTTTCTTCCCTTGATCGTAATGCCACTTGATGGCGAAGAACATACCCGTGCTGAGCACGAGAACCTTGAATGTAACGAAGACTATCGGAATCCAATCCATCATTTTTAAGTATTTTCAGGCTATTACTTGACGCTATCTATCGTGAGGACCACGACTTCAATTCGCCGCTTCAGCAGTTGCGATGCATACTACTTGAAAGCAATTTCCATACATTGAGACATAATGTCCCAGTTGAAAACCATGCAAGATGAGGATTTGCCAGGGGACCTATCCCTTATTGCTGACGTCCATGAGATGTCATCGCGCTGGTCGAAGCATGCAAGTACATGAACCAGGCGAGGAGAGGAAGCTCAAGCGCCAGTGCGTACTGGGTACGTGAGACGCCTACTCCGAAGGGGAACCAGATGCCGGGAAAGCCAAGCACCGAGAGTTCTCCCGGGAACAAGGCCACACCCATTACGGCCATGGTGAGAAGCGCCGGCAATCGCTGGCGGCCGTGTCGTGCAACGYCGATGCATGACAGACAGTACAGCGCGAGCAGAACGACCCGCGCGCCCGTCTGAAGCGGGGGGAGTCCAAAGCCGGGCAGGGCGGCCAGGCCAGCCAGCGCTCCAAGTGCGCAAGTGGCAATGTCCAATCGGCGCTTGCGGACGCCCGCCAGGCGATAGGACGCGAGCAGCCACAGCACGGCTGCCAACGGATTGAAGATGACGTAGCGGACGCTGCGATTGCCGACACGGCTCCTGCCGCCAGCAGCAGAAATGGGCCGTTGCGAGCAAAGCGCCGTAGCGCAAGCGCAAAGAGCGCAAGTATCAACAGAGCCAACGGCTCCAGCAGATCGACGACATAGCCCCAGAAAGTCTTCCACCATTGCATTTGATAGCGCGCCTCCGCGGCAATGGGTTCCGCGAGAATGGGCGCCACATGAATCCCGCCGGCTTCGGCGTCGCCAGCCGACTCGCGCGGGAGATAGACATGAATAGCTAAAACGCCTTCGCCTGCTGGAGCGGTTTCGCCAAGGGGAATCAGCTTTGGCCGGACGCCGAAAATGCGCGGACGCTCGCTAGTGAAGTCGCCGATGCCATCAAGCCGGCGGCCATTCCAGTAGACTTCATACGCGCTGTCGACCAGGGTTGGTCCGACGAGAACAGGAACAGAGCCCGTAGGCACACTCCAACGGACATGCAGCCGGTACCACGCGTGGCCCCACTGTCCAGGGTGGCCGCGTGACGTCCAGCCCGGAACGTAGCCGGGAAGGCCGACATCGCCGTCGTGCGCGTCAGGCGCCGGTGTCAGGTCCACGCGTTCCCAGTCACGATCGTCAAACGCGGGCAAGGCCCAGCGCGCATCGTGCCCCAGCCGGAAGGCCCAGGGTCCGTTCAATGGCATTTCCGCGCGCGCCAGCGCGATTTCATTGGCTGCGTGTGCGAGGTGCATCAGACTGCATGCAAGCGCAAAGGCGAGGAGGGCGCGCGCAGCACTATGCAGCCGACGGATCATTGTCCTTCTAGCTGCTGCTTGCGCGCCACGAGTGCGCCAGGTGAACCGAGCAGGAAGACATTGTTGTTCAAGGTGTCGTCGCCCCTGCGGTGCTCATAGGACGTGAGCGAGGGCAGAAGATCATGCACGAGCGATTGCTGGCTTGGGATGGTCCTGTCGGACTTTAGCTTGCCGAGGATGAAGGTCTGCACTTGCTCGGATTGGCTGGCCATTTGTTCCAGCGTTGCCTTGACCAGTTTGCCGTGCCGGTAGTTCAGCGAAACGTTGCTGCCCGCATTGTCTTCGATCTTGTGATATTCGTAGTTCTGCGTTTGCAGCGTTCCATCGAATGACGGCGCGCTGGTTTTGCCGAGGGCCGTGTGATACTGGGCGCTCAAATGTGATTGCTGGGTTTGGCCAACGGTACGGTCATCCTGGCTTGGACCATCGACACTGGTCAGCTGCGAAACATCATAAGAGAAACTGTCTTTCTGCTGCGGCTTGAGCGGATTGGGGTATTTCGGAGTCTGGCTGACGGACGCGCTGAAATCGGACAGGCCAGTCAGCGCGGCATGATCGTCGGCGTTCAGTTGCCAGCTGGATGGCGCAGTGTAAGAGCTGGGGCGGTCTTCAGTGGTGGCCGTCCGGTTCATATCGGAGAAGGCATCCTTGAACATGGTCATCAGCTTCATGTCGCCGTGCCCGCGCGAGGCTGCCTGGTCGAATTGGGCCAGATAATTGTTGATGGCTTTTGTCTGCTGCTGCCTGGTGCCTACGTTCTGCAAAGAGTTCGTGTCCACGTTGACTTCAGCCTGACCATCCGGGCCGCCGATGCTCACTTTCCGCTGCGTGCCGTCGATGTGGAAATCCAGCGTCTGCGATGCGGGCTGCGAGCCAGAGAGCGCGACTTCGGAGTGGAAGTCGATGGACTGCACAAACTTGCTATCGAACTGAGTCAGTCCGCTGAGCCGCACTTGCGGGTCCGCACCCGCCATGCCATCGATCGCGGACTGGAAGCCCGCCGCCAGATTGGACAGGGCTTTGCGTTCATCATCATTCAGATCAGCGCTGGAGCTGACCTGATAAATCATTTCGTCGTCCACATTGGCCAGCGTAAGCTCGACCTTGGTCCCGCTGCGCGTAGTAATATTCAGCGTGAACTTGTTGTCAACTGACTCCGGCAATTTGGCATGATCGGCCGGAATAGCTGAACCGGCGCCAAGCTGCTTGAGCATGGCGGCGCCGGCGTCTTTGTATCGCTCGCTGATCGAAAGGGGCGCTGAGGCGGCAGCGATTGCTTCGGGGCTCAGTTTGACGACGGTTGACGGCGGCAATGAGGCCGCGGCATCAAGCTGAGCGACGATTGGATTGACATTACGGCCGGACGGAACACGTGCCGCCGGTTGCCAATTGGAGAGGCTGGATATGGAGCTCATTCTCGCTTAACGGCTGTTTTCTCGCGAAACTTGAATTACTGTCTATAAAT
>NZ_JBFRDW010000730.1:0-2796 GCF_052113985.1 Pseudoduganella sp. RAF53_2
GTCGAGGCGGGCCAGTACGTCTTCAATCTTCAGGAGTTCGGGATACTTCATTTTGTTTTGAGTATGGGAAGCAGGTGGGGCCAGATATTGGCCAGGATAATCGGATGGGCCTGGGCCAGCGGATGCAGGCGGTCGGCCTGGAAGGTATTGTCGGCAACGCCTTCCAGCATGAAGGGCGTCAGCGGCACCTTGGCGTTCTTGCTCAGGGCGCCGTACATGGCGAAGAATTTATCGGAATAGTCGCGGCCATAATTCGGCGGCATGCGCATGCCGACCAGCAGCACCTGGGCGCCTGCCTTGCGCGAGGCATCGACCATGGCGCGCAGATTGGCTTCGGCGGCGGGAACCGGCAGGCCGCGCAGGCCATCGTTGGCGCCCAATTCGATCACGACGACATCCGGCTTGTGTTTGCTCAGCAGGGCGGGCAGGCGGGTACGGCCGCCACTGGTCGTCTCGCCGCTGATGCTGGCGTTGACGATATTGGCATCCATCTTCTGCGACTTCAGTTTCTGCTCCAGCAGAGCGACCCAGCCGGTGCCGCGCGCCAGGCCATATTCGGCCGACAAGCTATCGCCCACCACAAGCAGGGTTTTTGGTGCAGAATAGGCGTTTGCCGCGCTGACCACCAGGAGCAGGGCGGTCAAGGCCAGTCGCAACTTATTGAACAAGATCATGCCCGATTTCCCTCAAGCGTCTACCAGCAGTTTCATTCCCGACGCACCGGCCTTGCCGGCGTCGCGTGTATCCGTGTCGCATGCCGCTATCGCAGTTTCCGGCCTGAGCAAGCGCGTGGCCGATGCCAGCGGCGAGCTGACGATTTTGCATAGCGTGGATTTTACCGTGCAAAAGGCCGAGACGCTTGCTATCGTCGGCGCCTCCGGTTCCGGTAAATCGACCCTGCTGGGCCTCCTGGCGGGATTGGACACCCCGAGCGAGGGCCGCGTCGTCCTCGACGGTGTCGATATTTTCGCTCTGGACGAAGACGGCCGTGCGTCGCTGCGCAAGGAAAAGCTGGGCTTTGTGTTTCAGTCTTTCCAGCTGCTGCCGCACCTGACCGCGCTGGAAAATGTGATGCTGCCGCTGGAACTGGCGGGCGATTCGCATGCCCGCGCCAAGGCTGAAGCGATGCTGGGACGCGTGGGGCTGTCAAGCCGTCTTAAGCATTATCCCAAGTTTCTGTCCGGCGGCGAACAGCAACGTGTGGCGCTGGCGCGCGCTTTCGTGACCGAGCCGCCGCTGCTGCTGGCGGATGAACCGACCGGCAGCCTGGATGCGGCGACCGGCGAGGCAGTCATTCAGTTGATGTTTGAACTGAACCGCGAGCGCGGTTCGACGCTGGTGCTGGTGACGCATGACCCATCGATCGCTGCGCGCTGCGGCCGGACCATCACCATCGCGGCCGGCCGCATCGTCCCTTAAAACCCGAGGCCAGGACCTGGTGCCTGCCACGCCGTGGCAGGCACCTGTTTTACGCCGTGGGTTCTAAAGGCGACTGTGGCTGGCCATGCGATTGTCCGCGGTGCGGATTCTAACGGCCACTGTGGCTGGCAGGCGATTGATCGCGGTGCGGATTCTAACGGCCACTATGGCTGGCCAGGCGGTTGATGGCGGTGCGGATGGCCGGTATCAGCTCGCCGGCCGTGATGCCAATCGCGCCCGTGCCTTCCGCTACCAGCACATCAGCCGCCATGCCGTGCAGCCACACCGCGCCCAGCGCCGTCTCCCATGCCGGCCAACCCTGCGCCAGCAGGCTGCCGCAAAGCCCCGCCAGTACGTCGCCGGTTCCCGCCGTTGCAAGCGCCGGATTACCGGTGGTGTTGATGACGACTGTGCCGTCCTGCGCCGCGATTACCGTGCCCGATCCTTTCAGCACCACCACCGCGTTCAGCGCCGCAGCAAGTTTGCGCGCCGCCGCGGGCCGGTCTTCCTGCACATCCGCCGTGCTGCAACCGAGCAGCCGCGCAGCTTCCAGCGGATGCGGCGTGATTAATGTCGGAGCATGGCGCGTTGCCAGCAGCTCGCGCAGATTGGCGTCTGCAGCGCACAGATTCAAAGCATCGGCATCGGCGACCATGGCGCTGTGGCTGTGCAGGGCGCTGAACAGAATTTCCGAGGCCGACGCTGACGTGCCCAGTCCAGGCCCCGCAACAGTGACGGCAGTGTCGAAATCGAATGCCTGCGCAGCGCGGCACATCAGCTCAGGATGATTCGGATCGAAGGAGGGCGCTTCGCCAATGAAACAGGCGAACACGCGCCCCGCACCGCACATCAGGGCCGTACGTGCGGCCAGAATGGGGGCGCCAGCCATCCCGCGCGCACCACCCAGCACGGCCACATTGCCGAAACTGCCTTTGTGCGCACTGTGACGGCGGCGCTGCACGCAGTGCGAAAACAGCGCAACATCCGACAGCCGGGCGGCCGTGCGCGGAAACAGCGAACCATCCAGATCCAGATTGCTGACCAGGACCAGTCCCGCGTGATCGCGGCCTTCGCAAGTATGCAGGCCGGGCTTGTCGCCAATGAAGGTGATGGTGTGTGTGGCGCGCACCGCAACGCCATGCGGCCCGACGATGGCGCCGGTATCGGCATCCAGTCCGCTCGGCACATCCAGCGCCAGCACCGGACAGCCCAGCGTATTCACTGCCTGGACCAGCTCCGCGGCAAGGCCGGACAGCGGCCGTTTCAGCCCTATGCCAAACAACCCGTCGATCACCAGGCTCCATTCGCCATGTACATGCACCAGTTCCGGCGCCAGAAAACGCAGAGGTGCACTACGGGCGCGGTCGAGGGCATGGC
>NZ_JBFRDW010000731.1:0-2780 GCF_052113985.1 Pseudoduganella sp. RAF53_2
TAGGCCGCCAGCTTGATCTGTTCGTATTCGAGCAGACGGCGTACCAGCTCGGCGCGCGGGTCTTCCGCTTCAACTTCGATATCGTGCTGGCGCTGCGGCAGCAGCATGCGCGATTTAATCTCGATCAGCATCGCCGCCATCAGCAGGTATTCCGCTGCCAGCTCCAGGTTGGACAGGCGAATCTGGTCCACGTACTTCAGGTACTGAAGCGTGACCTGGGCCATCGGGATATCGAGAATGTTGAAGTTCTGCTTGCGGATCAGGTACAGCAGCAGGTCCAGCGGGCCTTCGAAAGCTTCCAGGAAGATTTCCAGGGCATCCGGCGGAATGTAGAGATCGTTCGGCAGGCGCAGCAGGGGCTCGCCGTAGAGACGGGCAAATGCAGCGCCTTCGGCTTCGGCAGCCTTGGCATCGTCGGGGGATGGGGCTTCCGTCCCGGCCGCTGGAGGTTCGGCCGGGTTGGCATCGCCGCCTGCGTCTGGCGGCAAATCCGCAGCGATGGCAAGCTCTGCGGAGACTGGCTCCGCGTTCTCGTCCTGCGCCGCGTCTTTTGGCGACATGCTATGCCGTCCGGGGCTCGTTTATACCTTGTTCTGGTACACGTAAGCTTGTTGCTTGACGCTCGAGGTGCGGACGCGCTCTTGCTCGTCGAGGGTGCGGGAAGGTTGGTCCCACAGCAGCGAACGGCCGAATTGCTGGCCAGCTTCGATCTGAGGATTCTTTTCCTTCAGTTGCTTGATGAACAAGGTGTGATCGGACTCGTACTTGTGGTTCTGTTTCAGGAAGTTCATATCGCGAAATGAAAAGGTTCAGCAAAGGGTATTTTACCGTCTTTTGCCGTCAGTAACGATGCCGAATGCCTGCGACGAAAGTATTACCGTTGCTGCCAGGACTCAGTGAGTCGCGCAGGAAGACGGTGTAGAGGTCGGTACGCGGGGAAATATTGTGGTCGTAGCCGGCGGCGTAGGTGTCGCGGTGGAAGTCGGGCTTGCCGGTTGCCGTTTCGTTCATACGCGAATACGCGACCATGATGCGGCCCAGGCCGCTGTAGGCAGGAACAGTAAAACCGGCGTGCTTGATGCGGTCGTTGCGGTTGCTGACCTCGGTGTCGTGGTAGCTGTAGGAGGCGAACACGCGCACCACTTTGAAGTCGTAGGCCGCCGCCGTCAGGTAGGTACGTTGGCTGGGGCCGGTAACGGCGATGCCGGGACCGTTCTTCACGTTCTGTCCGCCCAGCGTGACGGCCAGGGTAGGGCCGACGTATTTCGCCACGGCGGACCAGTTGTCCGCATGCTGGCCGGGCACTTCTCCCAGGGAGTATTGCGCCACGAAGGTGGTGTCGTAGACCGTGGGTGAGGTGTAGTTGATCGAATTGCTCCAGCCCGTGTCGCCGAAGGTGGCGTTGCCCCCGGCGGCCGTGAACATCTGGTCAATTACCGGTGACAGGCGGGTGGATGGACCGAACGGGTTGATCTGGCCGATCGCCACGAACATCGGGTTGCCGATGCGGCCCACGCGCACCAGGCCCCAGTCGCCRCCCAGGCCGACGTTGGCCGCGCGCGAGAACATGGATTCGCCGGGGAAGCGGCCGGACTCGCCGGTATCGATGCGCATGAAGCCTTCCAGCGCGAATTGTGCTCGCAAGCCGCCGCCCAGCTGCTCGGTGCCGCCGAAGCCGTAGTAGGAGGTGACCATGCCGCCGCTGTTAAGCACATTCACGCTTTGCGGCGCCGATGCCGACGCGGTGCGTCCGGCGAAGGCGTCGAGCACGCCGTAGATGGTGACGCCCGTGCCTTGGGCGCATGCGAGAGTGGGAAGAATGAGGAAGCCTGCCGCCAGCAGCTTGTTTTTCATAAGGGACTTCCAATATTGTCAGTTCGTCCAATTGTCCGCGTGCCCCGTTTGATTCACAAGCAAAACGTGGCCGAATCTGCCGCCTTGTGCGAGTTCGCCACGGATGGCGTATGCTTGCTTGCAATTTTGTTTATGCAGTGAAGCTATGCACTACCGACTGACGCCACGCGCCGCCATCCTGTTGACCATCCCGCCCATCCTGTGGGCGGGGAATGCCATTGTGGGACGTATGCTGCATGAACTGGTGCCGCCGATTCTGCTGAATTTCCTGCGATGGGCGATTGCTTTAGTCCTGCTTCTGCCATTGGCGGGGCCGATATTTCGTCCTGGAAGTTCTTTATGGCCGCATTGGCGGCGTTTTGCGATTCTGGGCTTGCTCGGCATTGGCATGTACAACGCTTTGCAATATCTCGCCTTGCAAAGTTCGACGCCGATTAATGTGACGCTGGTTGCCTCCGGAATGCCGGTCTGGATGATGCTTACCGGCTGGCTGTTTTTTGGTGCCGGTGTTTCTCGCCGCCAAATCATTGGCGCAATATTGTCCATTGCCGGCGTATTGGTCGTTCTGGCGCGCGGCGAATTCGCGCATTTGATGGAATTGCGCCTGGTTGCCGGCGATATGTTTATGATTCTGGCGACGATTGCCTGGTCGCTTTATAGCTGGCTGCTAATCCGTACGACGGGTCCAGCAGATATCCGCAGCCACTGGGCTAATTTTCTGCTGGCGCAAGTCGGATTTGGAGCAATCTGGTCGGGCGCATTTGCAGCGGGTGAATGGACATTATCTACCGCAGCCATTCACTGGAACTCGACATTAATTGCGGGCCTGGCGTACGTCGCAATCGGTCCGGCAATTATTGCTTTCCGCTGCTGGGGCGCTGGCGTGCAAGAGGCTGGTCCGTCCATTGGCGCTTTTTTTGTTAATC
>NZ_JBFRDW010000732.1:0-2779 GCF_052113985.1 Pseudoduganella sp. RAF53_2
CTACGCCATCACTGGCCTGAGGCATATGTAATTACCTGCGCCGTTGCGGCGCCCTTGCGTTGCTGGCCCTTGCTGGCCAGCGCGCCGGCTTTGGCGCGCGCCTGCGCCACCAGTTGCCCGACACTGCTGAAAGTGTCGGGATTCCTTTCCGCGCATGCCTTGCGTTCGTTCGCGATGCGCAGGCGATTCGCTGCGAGCGTGCGCGTTGTCAGCGGCTGGCCGAAATCGCGCCAGGCCGTCTGCTCCTCCGCATCCAGTCCGGATGGCATCTGCGCCGGCGCCAGCATGCGCTGCACCACCAGCTCGCCCAATGCCTGCTTGAAGTGTCCCGCCTCCCAATACCAGCGCGTGGCATCGTGGGTGCCTGCCGCCGGAATCGCTTCGCAATTGAAGAAGCCGTAGCCACTGAAGTCGTACAGCGCGATATGCGTATCGAGATGGCGTTTGGCGGCGAGCGCCACTTCATCGGCCACGATGTCCTTCCACGCTTCGAAGTGCGGGCCCAGGCCCGTTTCTTCGATCAGCGCCATCAGTTGCGCGTGGTACGGGTAGACCAGCAGGTAAATATCGACGCCGGGATTGCGGCGCGTGGCCGTATCCAGCATGCCGGCAATCTCGGCGCGCGTTCCAGCCACGTCCAGGTCACCGGGCGCCTTGCGCAGCGCTATGAGGACGTTTTCCTCCGCACGCTGGCGAAAGATCTTGTGGTAACCATCCACGCGCGCAAAGCGCTCGTATTCGTGCAGAGGATTGAAACCGCGCTCGGTCTGGGTGCCGGCTTCGCCGTCATGCTGGATGAACAGGGTCAGCAAGGCATCCTTAAGTGAGGTCAGGGAGAACAGCGTATCGAAGCGCCAGGTCAGTCCCAGTTTCTCCCGCGGCAGCTGGAGCGGCACGCCGGGCGCTTCACCTGGAAGCAGCAAGGCGTCCATGAATTCCAGGCCAATGATGACGCGCTTCGGCTTGATGCCCTGCAGGCTCAAGGCATTCAGCTGCGAGATCGCTGTTGTGGCCCCCGTCCCGGCCAGGCCCAGGTTATAAGCGTTGCCGCCCAGCGCCGCATTCTCGGGATTCATGCCCACTTCGACGCGCGAGTTGCCGACCAGGAGAACGGATGGCGCCAAGCGGCGCGCATTCACCAGCTTGAGTTCGTACTGGTAACGCTCAGGCGCTGGCTTGACGGCATTGATGCCTTCACGCTGCAGCAGGTGGTACTGGCCATATGGGTCGACCAGCAGCACGAAGCCGCCCGCCAGCGCGAAGCCRCATAGTGCCGTACACAGCAGCCAGAACAGGAATTGTTTGTGCGAGGCGGCGGGCATGATCTCAGAACTGGAAGTAAAGGAAGTCGCTGGGGCGGTGCAGCGACAGCACGCCCAGCACCGCCAGCACGCCAATCACCACTGCGCGCGATGGCAAGGGACGCCATTCGACCGCGCGTGCAATGGCAGTCTTCGGCGCTTCGTCTTCATAATCCAGGGCCGGTTCGAAACCGCGCACGATCTGCTGCGTATTCGGCATCAGGAAGGCGATGGCAGCCGCTATGGTGACCCATCCCCAGGTCAGGACAAAGCGCGTCGCTCCGCCCAGTTCCCAGCGAATGGACAAGCCATCCAGCACAGTTTTCAGTGCGCCGATGCGCACGCCAATCGCATCCGGCAGCGACACGCCCTGCAACCCCGCCATGCCGGACACAATGCGCAGCGCACCATTCAGGTCCGGCGCGCGGAAGAACACCCATGCCACGCACACGGCGGCAAAGGTCAGCACGCCCGCGCTGTAGCGCCACCAGGTACTGCGCAGCGGCCAGCCTATGCGCGTGGCCAGCGCCAGCCAGGCGTGATTGATGACGAGGTAGACGCCATGCAGTGCGCCCCACAGCACAAAGGTCCAGCCGGCGCCGTGCCATAAGCCGCCCAGCAGCATGGTGATCATCAGATTGGCGAAACGGCGAATCGGCCCTCGGCGGTTACCGCCCAGCGGCAGATAGAGATAATCGCGCAGGAAGCGCGACAGCGTCATATGCCAGCGGCGCCAGAAGTCGATGATGTTCGTGGCCTTGTATGGCGAATTGAAATTCAGCGGCAGCCGCACGCCGAACAGACGGGAAAGTCCAATCGCCATATCCGAATAACCGGAGAAATCGAAGTAGAGCTGGAAGGCGTAGGCCAGTACGCCGCCCCAGGCGACCAGGAAAGTCGGCGCATCCAACTGGGTGAACAGCGCATTGGCGTGCGGCGCCAGGCTGTCGGCGATCAGCACCTTCTTGGCGAGGCCGATGAAGAAAATACTCAGGCCCACAGAGAAATTTGCCGCGCAGGGAATACCGTTCCGCGCGTCGGCAAACTGCGGCATCATTTCCTTGTGATGCAGCACCGGTCCTGCAATCAGATGCGGGAAATAAGTCACGAACAGCAGGAAGTGCAGGAAGCGGCTCTCGCTCACCAGCCCGCGCGCGGTATCGACCAGGAAGGCAATCTGGGTAAAGGTGAAGAAGGAAATCCCGATCGGCAGCACGACGTGCAGGGCGGCCAGCGGCTGGCCAGTCAGACCGGCATAGGAGGATAGGAAAAAGTCCGCGTACTTGTAATAGCCAAGCAGCAGCAGATTGAAGGTCACCGCCGCCGTCAGCCAAAGCTGGCGCGCCCTACCCTGCCGGTGGCGTATGCACAGCGAACTGCCATAGTTCACCAGCACCGACGCCAGCAGCAGCGGAACGTAGCGCACGTCCCACCAGCCATAAAAGAACAGGGAGGCCAGCGCCAGCCAGGCGATAGCC
>NZ_JBFRDW010000733.1:0-2778 GCF_052113985.1 Pseudoduganella sp. RAF53_2
GCGTTGCGTTTCATAAACCAGATACTCTTCTGGCTTGTCTTCGCGGCGACGGACAATTTGTCCTTCCTTTTGCGCCCATGCTTCGAATGCAGATTGCATGTTTTTCCTTTAGTTGTGCAGTGCCGAATTAATTTCCATATAGTACCACTTATTGATGTAGAACAACACTTATCCTACAAAAAATACAACGGTACGGAAAATTCGAGATCAACCAAGATAAGTATAGTGCCAATCCGGTTGCCGATAATCTGATTTTAGTACCATTCTGATAACTCTGAGGCACTATTGGAAATTATTTTTCAGGCTGTTACATTTTGAGACAGAAAAGCGTTGCGGAAAACCGAATTTCGGGACTTTCGGTATCCTGCAAGCATAATTTGCAAGCAGAAAACCAACAGACGGTCGTATCAAAATTGAAGCTAGTGGTTCCTCACGCCAACCAGATACTACCTGTTCAGGTAAGATCACGCCCACGCGATTGAAATTAGGAAAAATCTGGTATGAAATTAGCCACCTGGAACGTCAATTCCCTGAACGTCCGCCTGCCCCACGTGCTGAAATGGCTGGGTGAAAACCCGGTCGACGTGCTGTGCATTCAGGAAACCAAACTGACGGACGACAAATTCCCGCAAAAGGAAATTGAAGAGGCCGGCTACCAGGTCGTGTTCAGCGGACAGAAGACTTATAACGGCGTTGCCATTCTGTCCAAACTGCCGATGACGGACATCGTCAAGAACAACCCGAAGTACCCGGACGAGCAGCAGCGCATCCTGGCCGCGACCATCGACGGCATCCGCATCGTCTGCGCCTATGTGCCGAACGGCCAGGCGGTGGACAGCGACAAGTACACCTACAAGATGGGCTGGCTGCAATCCTTCCGCGAATGGCTGGCCGAGGAGCTGGCGCGCAATGAACATCTGGCGGTGCTGGGCGACTACAACATCGCCCCGGAAGACCGCGACGTGCACGACCCGGCCGCATGGGAAGGCATGGTGCATGTGTCGCCGAAAGAACGCGCAGCGCTGCAGGAGCTGCTGGGCATCGGCCTGCACGATTCCTTCCGCCTGTTCGAACAGCCGGAAAAGAGCTTCAGCTGGTGGGATTACCGCATGCTGGGCTTCCAGAAGAACAAAGGCCTGCGCATCGATCACGTGCTGCTGTCTGCGCCGCTGGTCAAGCGCTGCTCCGCCTGTGTGGTGGACCGCGTGCCGCGCAAATGGCAGCAGCCTTCCGATCACGCTCCGGTGATCGCGACCCTCGACTGACCGGCCGCGCGCTCCAGCATCAACTGGGCGCGCACACCCAGTACGGGCTTGCTGAACAAATAGCCTTGCGCATATTGGCAGCCCTGCTTGCGCAGCAACTCGTACTGCTCTTCCGTTTCCACACCTTCCGCCACAATCGACAGCTGCAGGCTGTCCGATAATGCCGTAATCGCCGCGACGATCGCGCGGTCTTCGGCACTCTCTTCCAGATCCTTGATGAAGGCGCGGTCGATCTTGATCTTCCGTACCGGGAAGCGCTTCAGATAAGCCAGCGAAGAATAGCCCGTACCGAAATCGTCAATCGACAGGCGGATGCCCATCGCATTGATCTGCCCCAGCACGTCCATGGTGTGTTCGCCGTGCTGCATCAGGGCCGTTTCCGTGATCTCGAATTCGATCAGCGCCGGATCGATGCCCGTTTCGTCGAGAATCCGGCGGATCGAGTCGACCAGGCCTTTGTGCATGAACTGGCGCGGCGACAGGTTGATCGCCAGCGGCACCGGCTGCAATCCCATGCGCTGCCATTCCATGCTTTGTTCGCAGGCGCGGCGCAGCACCCATTCGCCGACCGGCACGATCAGGCCATTCTCTTCGATGATGGAAATGAACTGGTCCGGCATCACCAGCCCGGACGCGGGACGGCGCCAGCGCAGCAGCACTTCCAGCGTAGCCAGGCGGCGCGTGGCGATGTCCATGATCGGCTGGTAGTGCAGCTCGAACTGGCCCAGCGCCAGCGCGCTGCGCAAGCTGCTTTCCATTTCGAAGTGCTGGGCCGCCGCCAGATTCATGGTCTGGGTGAAGTATTGATAATTGTTGCGGCCCGACGCCTTGGCGTGATACATGGCCGCATCGGCATTGCGCATCAGGGTCGCCACGTCTTCGCCATCGTCCGGATACATGCAGATGCCGATCGACGGTGAAATGTGCAGCATGCGTCCTTCCAGCGGGAACGGCGCGGCCAGCGAATCGATGATCTTCTGCGCCACGTGGCTCGATTCGTCGGCGTTGCGGATACCTGGCAGCAGCACTACAAATTCGTCGCCGCCAAGACGGGCTACGGTATCGCTGGCGCGCACCGCGCCGCACAGGCGGTTGGCCACTTCCTTCAGCAGCTGGTCGCCCGTCATATGGCCCAGCGAGTCGTTGATGGTCTTGAAGCGATCCAGGTCGATAAACATGACGGCCAGGCCGCGCTCCGAGCGCTGGGCGGCCAGCATGGCGCGGTCCAGACGATCAGCCAGCAGCGCGCGGTTCGGCAAGCCAGTCAGACTGTCGTGGTAGGCCATGTGATGGACGCGCGCCTCGGCCTGGCGTCGCTCCACAATCTCGGCCTGCAATTGCGTGTTGGCGCCCGCCAGTTCGGCGGTACGTTCCAGCACGCGCACTTCCAGCTCGTCACGCGCACGGCGCACGGCGTCGGCGGCTTCGCGGCGCGCGGTCACATCGTCCACCATCCAGACCGAACGGCCCTTGGGCTGGCGCGGGTCGAAAGGACGGCCGGACAGGCGTGCCC
>NZ_JBFRDW010000734.1:0-2777 GCF_052113985.1 Pseudoduganella sp. RAF53_2
GAACTGGGCAGCGGCTTCTGGCTGCTGACGCCGATGTGCCGCGAAGATGGCAGCGTGGTGCTGGTCAACCGTGGCTTCGTGGCCGGCGGTGCGCCGGGCGCCGCGGCGCACGCTGCACCCGCCGATTGTGCGCAAGCCCGCGCGCAAGGCGCGGCGGCCAGCGTGACTGGCCTGTTGCGCATCAGCGAACCGAATGGCGGCGTGCTGCGCGATAACGACCCGGCGGCCGACCGCTGGTATTCGCGCGACGTGAAGGCGATCGCGGCGTCGCGCCAGTTGTCGAATGTGGCGCCGTACTTTGTCGACGCCGACGCCACACCGGGTGCGGCGGCCGACGCGCCAATCGGTGGCTTGACCGTGGTTTCCTTCCACAACAACCATTTGGTTTATGCTCTCACCTGGTATGTCCTGGCGCTGATGGTGGCCTGGGCTTGTTACTGGATCGTTCGGCGAGAACGTTGAGACAAACTGAAAGGTGCACATGGTAAGTGCCAATGACAGCCAGGCTGTCACGCACGCGGCGGGCCACAAGAATATGCAGCAGCTGATCCAGCTGCGCTGGCTCGCCGTTTTCGGGCAGGTGATCACCATCGCCGTCGCCACCCTGGGCTTCGGCATCCAACTGCCGCTGCCCGCCATGCTTAGCGTGCTGGTTTGCCTGGCCGCCTTCAATATCGCGAGTACCCTGCGCTGGCAGGAACAGATGGCGGTGTCCAACCGCGAGTTGCTGCTGGCGCTGCTGGTCGATGTGGCCAGTCTCACCTTGCAGCTGTATCAAAGCGGCGGCACCACCAATCCCTTTGTTTTCCTTTATCTGCTGCAGGTGATCCTGGGTGTTGTGCTGCTGGATAAAGGATCGACCTGGCTGGTCGTCGGTGTCACTGCGGCCTGCCTGGCTGGTCTGGCAGTGTTCTCCAAACCTCTGGCGCTGCCGCTCGATCATGGACGCGGCATTTTCAGCCTGTACGTGCAGGGCATGCTGCTGTGCTTCGTGCTGGACGCGGCGCTGCTGGTGTTCTTCACCAGCCGCATCATGGAGAACTCGCGCGCCGGCGCCGCCAAGCTGGCCGACTTGCGCCAGCGCGCGGCTGAGGAAGAGCACATTGTCCGTATGGGCCTGCTGGCGTCCGGCGCAGCGCACGAACTGGGGACGCCGCTGGCGACGCTGGCCGTGATTCTGGGCGACTGGCGGCGCATGCCCGAATTCAAAGGCAATCCCGAACTTCTGGAAGAAATCGCGGAAATGCAGACCCAGCTCCAGCGCTGCAAATCCATTGTCAGCGGCATTCTGCTGTCGGCGGGCGAGGCGCGCGGCGAATCGTCGGAACCGACCACCATCAATACTTTCCTGTCCGAACTGGTGGAAGAGTGGCGCGGCAGCCGGCCCGTGGCGTCCTTCGAATTCGTGAACCATATTTCGCGCGACGTGGGTGTGGTGTCCGACTCGACCTTGCAGCAGATGATCTGCAATGTGCTCGACAACGCCCTGGAAGCCTCGCCGGAGTGGCTGCGCATGCAAGCCGGCATTAATGGCGATATGCTGGAGCTTTTGGTGACGGACGCCGGACCCGGTTTCTCGTCCGAGATGCTGGCGCAGTTCGGCAAGCCTTACCAGTCCAGCAAAGGACAGCCGGGCAGGGGACTGGGCCTGTTCCTGGTCGTGAATGTGGCGCGCATGCTGGGTGGCGCGGTCACGGCCAGCAATCGTGCCGAAGGCGGCGCGAGTGTGCGCCTGACGCTGCCGATGTCCGCCATTGCTTTACCTGAGGAATACGAATGACGATGGAAGAAGAACGCGTCCTGCTGATTGTGGAAGACGACGCGGCATTTGCCCGCACGCTGGGCCGTTCGTTCGAGCGCCGCGGCTACAAAGTGCTGCTGGCTGAAAATGTGGACGAAGCGAGCGCCGTGCTGGCCGACCACGATCCGGGCTATGCCGTGGTGGACCTGAAACTGAAGGGCAATTCTTCGGGCCTGGCTTGCGTGCAGGTGCTGCACGCGCACGATCCGGAGATGCAGATCGTGGTGCTAACCGGCTTCGCCAGCATTAACACGGCGGTGGAAGCGATCAAGCTGGGCGCCCGCCAGTACCTCGCCAAACCGTCCAACACCGACGATATCGAAGCGGCCTTCAACCACGTGGCCGGCGCCACCGACGTCGAAGTCACCAACCGCACCACGTCCGTCAAGACGCTGGAGTGGGAGCACATCCATGCCGTGCTGGCCGAGACAGACTTCAACATCTCCGAAGCCGCCCGCCGCCTCGGCATGCACCGCCGCACGCTGGCGCGCAAGCTGGAAAAGCAGCGGATCAAATAGAGAAAGCACCCATGAAATATCGACACTACAAAGGCGGCATATACGAACTGGTATGCGAGGCCACGATGGAGGCCGACCATACGCCGCTGATCGTGTACCGCGCGGCCAACGGCTCGATCTGGTGCCGCCCTCGTGATGTATTTTTCGAGAAGATTGAAGTAGACGGAGTGATTGTCCAGCGCTTCACGCCGATCGAGTAATGGAAACCAGACAGTTGCTTACTCTTTGGAGGAGCTGTTATGGCATCGGTACACGCTTCGATGGGGTTGGCGTTTCAACAGTGGGCGCTGGGGCTGGTCGCCTGTATTGGTTACCGCGCGCACTTTGAGCGCAGCCACGGCGCACCGCTGAAGGATGGCGACTGCGAGCTGCGGTCCGAGGTTCAGATTGACAGACAGCGGCCCGATTTCGTCTTCACAGCCCGTTCCACAAGAACCCATCTCATCGCCGAATGTAAA
>NZ_JBFRDW010000735.1:0-2771 GCF_052113985.1 Pseudoduganella sp. RAF53_2
GTGGACGTGATCCAGACCCCGGCCTTCCTGTGCCGTCAGACCGACTTCATCACCGCCTGCGCCCAATCGGGCCTGCCGGTCAATATCAAGAAGGGCCAGTTCCTGTCGCCGCACGAAATGAAAAACGTGATCGACAAGGCGCGTGCCGCTGCCAAGGCCAAGGGCCTGAATGAAGACAACTTCATGGCCTGCGAGCGTGGCGCATCCTTCGGTTACAACAATCTGGTGTCGGACATGCGTTCGCTGGCCATCATGCGCGAATCGAACGCGCCGGTGGTGTTCGACGCAACCCACTCGGTGCAGCTGCCGGGCGGCCAGGGCGGCTCGTCGGGCGGCATGCGCGACATGGTGCCTGTGCTGTCGCGCGCTGCCGTGGCCGTGGGCGTAGCCGGCCTGTTTATGGAAACCCACCCGGTTCCTGCCGAGGCATTGTCGGACGGCCCGAACGCCGTTCCGCTGGGCCGCATGAAGGAACTGCTGTCCGTTCTGATCGATCTGGACCGCGTCACCAAGAAGGCTGGTTTCCTCGAAACCAACTTCAACTGATCCGAGAAGGGCGGCGCTCACAAAGCGCCGCCCTTTTTGTTAGAACCCACGGCGTGAAGCAGGTGGCAGCCACGCTGTGGCCGCCACCAGGGTTACGCCTTGGGTTCTGTTTTCGGCCTCCGTCTGTTATCCTTGCATCAATTTTGCGCACGTTTGCTGCGCTGCATAAAATCGCTTTAACTTTGGAGATATACACATGAGTGCAATCGTTGACATCATTGGCCGCGAAATCATCGACTCGCGCGGCAATCCGACCGTGGAATGCGACGTGCTGCTGGAATCCGGCGTAATGGGCCGTGCCGCAGTACCGTCGGGCGCGTCCACCGGTTCGCGCGAGGCCATCGAACTGCGCGACGGCGATCCGAAGCGTTACTTCGGCAAGGGCGTGCTGCAAGCCTGCGAAAACATCAACACCGAAATCTCGGAAGCCATCATGGGCCTGGACGCCAATGAGCAAGCCTTCCTGGACCGCACCCTGATCGAACTGGACGGCACCGAGAACAAGTCCCGCCTGGGCGCCAACGCGATGCTGGCCGTATCCATGGCCGTGGCCAAGGCTGCCGCTGAAGAAGCCGGCCTGCCGTTGTACCGCTACTTCGGCGGCTCGGGTTCGATGCAGATGCCAGTGCCGATGATGAACGTCATCAACGGCGGCGCCCACGCCGACAACAACCTGGACATCCAGGAATTCATGATCATCCCGGTCGGCGCACCATCCTTCAAGGAAGYCGTGCGCTACGGCGCGGAAGTGTTCCACACCCTGAAGAAGATCCTGCACAAGAAGGGCATGAACACCGCTGTCGGCGATGAAGGCGGCTTCGCTCCTTCGCTGGCTTCGCACGAAGACGCGATCAAGCTGATCGTTCAGGCAATCGAAGAAGCCGGCTATGAGCCAGGCACCCAGATCGCCATCGGCCTGGATTGCGCTGCTTCCGAGTTCTACAAGGACGGCAAGTACCACCTGGAAGGCGAGGGCATGGTCCTGAGCGCCGAAGAGTTCACCAACCTGCTGGGCACCTGGTGCGACAAGTACCCGATCATCTCGATCGAAGACGCGATGCACGAAGGCGACTGGGCCGGCTGGGCGCACCTGACCAACGCCCTGGGCAAGAAAGTGCAGCTGGTGGGCGACGACCTGTTCGTCACCAACACCAAGATCCTGAAGGAAGGCATCCAGAAGGATATCGCCAACTCCATCCTGATCAAGATCAACCAGATCGGCACGCTGACCGAAACCTTCGCTGCCATCGAGATGGCCAAGCGCGCCGGCTACACCGCCGTGATCTCGCACCGCTCCGGCGAAACCGAAGATTCGACCATCGCCGATATCGCCGTTGGCCTGAACGCCCTGCAGATCAAGACCGGTTCCATGTCCCGTTCCGACCGCATGGCCAAGTACAACCAGCTGCTGCGCATTGAAGAAGATCTGGGCGACATCGCTTCCTACCCTGGCCGCGACGCGTTCTACAACCTGAAGTAAACCGCAAAGCCAAGCAGGTGGCTGCCACGCCGTGGCAGCCACCCGTTCTTTGCACCTGGTTTTAAGAAATACATGCGTTTGATTACCCTGGCCCTCGCCGCTTTGCTTCTGCTGATCCAGTACCCGCTGTGGCTGGGGAAGGGGGGCTGGCTGCGCGTGTCCGACCTGGAGCAGCAAGTTGCTGTGGCCCAGCAAAAGAATGAATCCCTGCGCCAGCGCAACGCGAAGCTCGATTCCGAAGTGCGCGACCTGAAGGAAGGCACCGGCGCCGTGGAAGAGCGCGCGCGCTTTGAGCTGAGCATGATCAAGCAGAACGAAATCTACGTTCAGATCCYCGGCAAAGGCCAGACCAAGCCCGCGCCCGACACCGCTGCGGCGCCCGCCCAGCACTAAGCAGGCCATGTCACGATCACGCCTGCTGTTTTTCTTCCTGCTCGCGTGGACCTTGAATGCAAGCGCCGCCTGCACGCCTGTCCGTTTTGGCTACATCGACCAGAACCGGCCGCCTTACTACATGGGCGACGGCCCCCATATTCCCGAACCGCCCGGCGCGACCATCGATCTGATGCGCGATGCGGTCCAGGCCACCTTCGGTTGCCACCCTGCGCTGGTGCGCCTGCCGCCCGCGCGCTTGCGCCTGGCGCTGACGATTGGCGATATCGATTTCACGCCGCTGGGTGAGATGCCGGTCTATCCGCCCGAGATTGCCATCCCGCGCGATAAACGCGGCGAGCCCGATTACGGC
>NZ_JBFRDW010000736.1:0-2763 GCF_052113985.1 Pseudoduganella sp. RAF53_2
CCTTGCATGAGTCCGATGGAATCGCCCCAATCGGTCGGAAACGGACCTGATCTGAATTAATACTGACATCCAAGCGTGTCCAGAGGCAAATGAAAACCCTGCTCTATCTGTTTGCCATGCTGACGTTCGTCGGCTGTTCCCGAGACGTACCTGCTCGCTGGAGTTCTTTGACGTATCCCAAGGAGCACCTTTCAGTCGTCGAAAGCGCAACGAATGAGCATGGGATTTATATTGAGTACCAAGGATTGACGCGGATGCAGCTCTTGCAGCGAGTCGAAGCCGGATTGAAAGGCGTCGGCTACGTCAAGGTTGGAGAAGCATTCGATGGAACGGTCTTCGGGTATTCCAAGGGCGAAGATAGACTTGCAGTCAAAGTGGACCAGTTTGGCGAGAAGTTGTTCCTGGCCGTGTTCGATGAACAAGGAAAGGAGCCGCTGCTACACGGCGTCGTTTTCGGCAAATACCAGGTTGGGGAGTCCGTCTCTGGCGAGAGGGCTAAAGAACAGTTGCGGAAGGAACTCGAGAAGTAGCCCGACTTCCAATCTTCAATCGCAGTATCGAGATGCAGCCGCCATGTCAGCGACCGGAGAATCGAACATGAGATTTGCCAATACGGGGCGTGTCGCTGAGGAATGGACACGGAGTCACAGTCTGTATGATGAATAAATAAGTGCTGTATCCTGCCAATACCGGCCCCGCTTGATTTACTCGATTATTATCGATTCAGGGAATTTTAGACTAACGCATGAATGGCATCGGAATTAGGCGATTTCTCTGGCTAACATGTCTGATTGTTTGCGTCGTTGTCTTTTGCTTTTCGCTTTCCCTTGAAAGTCTGTTTGACGGCGCCAGGGGAAATTCAATGCGGGGCTTTGACTTTTTAGTTATGGGTTGGATCGGGATTTTTTATGGAATGCCGGCATGGTATGCTAATCCATTGCTGCTGTGGTCCCTGCTTTTGTCGTGGAAATACCCATTTGAGTCAATGGCCTGTGAGCTTGTTGGGCTTTTGATTGGTGCCACCGCATTGCCCGTCCACCAAATGGTGCTTGATGAGAGCGGAAGTCCTGTACCARTTCGATTGGAGCTGGGTTACTACCTCTGGCTGTGCTGCTTTATTTTGGCATTTGTCGCGTCATACATACGTGACTCAGAAGGAACCTAACGGCAAGGAACCCGGCAAAGAAATGAGACTTAAATGCCACTGAGTTCAGAAGAACGCGATGCTAATAGTCGGCTTGTTGATAAGCTTAAATCGCAGTTTCCGGCAGAGGCTGAAATAACCGACCATTGGCTATTAGAGAGAGGCTGGGACCCGAATGAAGAACTTGTAGCTCTTAATTGGGTAGAGGCATTTGCTGATCGAACTACTGAAGCAATTCGACTTAGAGATAGCGAAGCGGTAATCGCGCAGACGAACTTCATGGCTTTAGCTTATCGAGCTGAGAGAGAGGTATTACGCACAATTGTCGATGTCTCATATGCAGAGAACCTCATGTGGGATGCAAGTCCCGAAGAAAAGGTGTGGGCTTGGGAGTTTATTGCTTTGGAAATTCGGTTGCTTTACGCCGAGACGTGGGGCAGTCCAACGCAAGATACCAACTGATTCTAACGTTGTCGCGACTAAACCCGTCAGGAAACGGCCAAATGCGGTCGTTGGATTTACTTATCTCGTGGATGCCCTAGGTGAAAATTTGAAGTATTTCGTCATTTTATTGACATTCTTGTCGTTTCAAGTGCGAGCAGACGAACCGATTTTTTGGTCCAACACCGAATCAGAACTGACGTCAACAGTCCCTGCTCCGGCCGGATTGGTCCAGTTCATTCTCGCGAGTGAAGACGCAGATAGCAGACATCAATTTCGCGGATGTATGCAAGAGAGTGACTTAAAGAACGGTCAAGAAGGGGCCCTGTTCTCTGTTGCAGAAATCAATGCGGTCAGCAACACAGAGAAGGTCTTCTTCGTGCGACCGGCCTTAAAGCCATATTGCTTTGCGTTTTACGGCGCACATCTATTCCGCTATTGGTTCGTAGCTTCGTCTCAACTTGCAAAGAAACACAAGTACAAAATTCTTTTCAAAGGCGGAGGCGACGGTATCGGCGTCCTTCCGACTAGAACAAACGGCGTTGCCGATCTTGTCGCATATGGTCACACCTCAGTATCACAGTTCTGGACAACTCTGGCGTTCGATGGGCACGAATTCAAGGAGAAAGGCTGCGCGAGAAAAGACTTCCAGGAAGACGGCACTCTTAAGAGCCTGCCGTGTTACGAAAATTAGTGCGCTCGTCGAAAAACTAAGACGATGGAGTTGCTAATACCACTATCGCGGGCCCCGGACCCGACGTAAGAGTTCGTAATTTTTGCAGATCAGAAAGCTGTTATCCTAAGTGCAGTCGGCTGCGTTCGGCCAACAGCGGGCGGACATCTCTGTGCTTTCAAACTAAAGGCGAATGTGAGAATTCTCTTGATGCTAGTTCTATGGCTTGCTTTGTTCGAAGCTTCGGCCGGAACAAAAGACTTCCAAGCCGCTTCGTTGGAGAAGTACCCTGGAGCGAATGAGGACTTAAAGCTCAAGCTTGAGTGCTTGAGAATGAAGGTTTATCCAGACGATATAGAAGTCTGCGGCCTTTCCGGATTTGGGAGCGCAGCTTATCAAAGTAGGATAGAAGGGTGCCTGCACATGAAGCGTGGCAATACAGTCGCGCTTTCAAACGCCAAGCTGATGCTGGTCGTGCAGTGCTCGAGAATGAGGGTCGCTGTAG
>NZ_JBFRDW010000737.1:0-2746 GCF_052113985.1 Pseudoduganella sp. RAF53_2
GGGGTGAAGTGATGGCGGTCGGTGCACATCTTCTTCTGGTGGACGACGACGCGGACCTGCTGCGTCTTCTCTCCATGCGCCTGGAAGCCAATGGCTACAAGGTGACAGCCGTGAGCAGCGCGGAGGCGGCGCTGGCGCATATCGCGATGGAACTGCCTGCCATGGTAATCAGCGACATCCGCCTGCCGGGCCGCGACGGCATGGCCCTGTTCCAGCAGATTCGCAAACAATTCTCAGCCCTGCCCGTGATCTTGCTGACGGCGCATGGCACCATTCCTGATGCGGTGGAAGCGACGTCGCTGGGCGCCTATGCCTACCTGACCAAGCCTTTTGACGCCAAGGTGCTGCTGGACCGCATCGGCCAGGCCCTGAGCCTGAGCGCGCCGAGCGTGGTGCAGTCGCGCAGCGACGAATTCTGGCGGGAAGAAATCATCAGCCGCAGCCAGTCGATGGCGGAGCTGCTGGCGGAGGCCAAGCTGGTGGCGGTGTCCGAAGCCAGTGTGCTGATCCGCGGCGAAAGCGGCACCGGGAAGGAACTGCTGGCGCGCGCCATCCATCGTGCTTCGCGCCGCGCCAAGGCGCCCTTCATTGCCGTCAATTGCGGCGCGATTCCGGAGCAGCTGCTGGAGTCCGAACTGTTCGGCCATGTGAAGGGTTCCTTCACCGGCGCGGTGGCCAGCCGCGAAGGCCTGATCCAGGCTGCCGATGGGGGCACGCTGTTCCTCGACGAGATCGGCGATATGGCCCTGCACCTGCAGGTCAAGCTGTTGCGCGTGCTACAGGAGCGCGTGGTGCGCCAGGTAGGTTCGGATGCCGGCCGGCCGGTCGATGTGCGCGTGCTGTCCGCCACCCACCGCGACCTGGAGCAGGCCATGCTGGAGGGCCAGTTCCGCGAAGACCTTTACTACCGCTTGAACGTGATCACGCTGACCTTGCCGCCTTTGTCACAACGCCGCGAGGACATCGGCCTGCTGGCCACCCAGTTCCTGCAAATGCTGGCCACGAAGTACCAGAAGATGGTCAACGGCTTTGCACCGGACGCGCTGGAAGCGCTCACCCGCGCCGCCTGGCCCGGCAATGTGCGCCAGCTGTACAACGTGGTGGAGCATGTCTGCGCGCTGGCCACCGCGCCCATCGTGCCGCTGACACTGGTGCAGCGCGCCCTGCGCGTTCCGACACTGGAAGTGCTCAGCTATACCGAAGCCAAGCAGCGCTTCGAGCGCAATTATCTGGTCCAGTTGCTGAAACTGACGGATGGCAATGTGGCGGATGCCGCGCGTCTGGCCGAGCGCAACCGCACCGAGTTTTATCGCCTGCTGCAGAAATACGACCTCAACGCGGCCCAGTTCCGCTCTGATCTGACCCCTGTCGCTGAGGAGCGACAAGAATAAGCCCTTTCAAATCAAGCACTTGCCAATACAGCCCCTGGACCTGTCGCTCCCCGGCGACAGGTTATATCCCCGAAGCATTGCTTGTCAGAACGTTTAAATCTTAACTCTTTGATTTTATTGAATTTGCAAGAGCTGGCACGGCGCTTGCAATAGTCTGGGTAACGTCCCAGGGCGTCCTTTTTGACTCATAAATGGAGATAGACCATGACGAAAACCAAACTGATCGCTTCCCTGATCACCGCAGCTACCCTGTCCGCAGCCTCGCTGACCGCATTCGCTCAGCAAGATGGCGCGATGGCAGGCGCCGTCGCCGCTAGCTCTGATACCGCGCTGACCGCCAAAGTGAAGTCCGCGCTGGCTGACCAGAAGCAAATCAGCGTGACGATCGCGCAAGGCGTGGTGACTCTGAGCGGCTCGGTGGCCAGCACTGATGAAGGCACCAAAGCGATCCAGGCTGCATCCGCTGTGGCAGGCGTGAAAGAGGTCAAGAGCGAGCTGACCGTCGCCGCCAAGTAAAGTTCCCCCGTAGTACCCGCAGTAAGCAGTACGTGAGAGAGTAGTAGAAGTACCTCCCCTTCAAACGGGCGACATCTTCGGATGTTGCCCGCTTTTTTTTAAACCGGAAGGGTTGGTGGCAGCCACGCTGTGGCAGCCACCTGTTTGACGCCGCGGACTTCGAATGGGGTGGCTGGCACATCGTGCCTGCCACCTGCTTCTGCCGTGGGTTCAGGAAAGGTTTTCGAGGCGGATACGGGTAACCTTGCCGACCACCGTTTCCAGCGCCTCCATCTTCGCCATTGCCGCAGCTACATTCTTCTCCTGCGTCTGGTGCGTCAGCATGATGATATCGGTGTGCGTCTCACCCTCAGCCGGTTCCTTCTGCATCATCGCGTCGATGGAAATACCGGCATCGGCCAGGATACGGGTCAGCTCAGCCAGCACGCCCGGACGGTCCGCCACATGCATGCGCAGGTAGTAGCTAGTGGTCACTTCCGCCATCGGCAGGATCTTGATATCGGTCAGCGCATTCGGCTGGAAAGCCAGGTGCGGCACGCGGTGCTCAGGATCGGCCGTCGCCAGGCGGGTAATATCCACCAGATCCGCAATCACCGCCGAAGCGGTCGGCTCCGCGCCTGCGCCCTTACCGTAGTACATGGTGGCGCCGATCGCATCGCCCTGCACCAGCACCGCATTCATCGCCCCTTCCACATTGGCGATCAGGCGCTTGGCCGGGATCAGGGTCGGGTGCACGCGCAGTTCGATGCCTTCCGAACCGTTGACGCGGGTGCGCTTGGCGATGCCCAGCAGCTTGATGCGATAGCCCAGCTGCTCGGCGTACTTGATGTCCACCGCTT
>NZ_JBFRDW010000738.1:0-2730 GCF_052113985.1 Pseudoduganella sp. RAF53_2
GAGACAAGCCATGCAATACAAAGGCAGCTGCCACTGTGGCAACGTGGCATACGAAGTCGAAGGCGAGATCACCGGCGCCATGGCCTGCAACTGCTCCATGTGCCAGCGCAAGGGTTCCCTGCTGTGGTTCGTGCCGCGCGCGCAATTCAAACTGACGACGCCGGAAGAAAACGCCAGCACTTATCTTTTCAACAAACACGTGATCCAGCACCGCTTCTGCCCGAAGTGCGGCATTCACCCTTACGCGGAAGGCGTGGACAAGAACGGCAACAAGATGGCGGCGATTAATGTGCGCTGCCTGGAGGGCATCGACCTCGATTCGATCCCGGTCAAACACGTAGACGGCCGCGCCTACTAAGCCTTGACGCGTGCTTCCGCGCTGCGCAGGTGTTCGAACAGCGCCTTCGTTACCGGCGACAGGCTTTCCTCGTCGCGGATGACAATCTTCAGCTCGCGCTCGGCCCAGTCTTCATTGAGATCGACTGACACGAGCCCGAGCTGGCGTCCAATCGCCACGAAGACCTCATAAGGCAGCAGGCCGATGCCCATGCCCACTTGCGCCATCCTGCACACGGCATCGAAGCCCGGCACGTGAATCGGCACCCGCAGCGTGCGCCCAGCCGCGCGCGCCTCGAGGTGCATGCGCGTGTTGATCGAGCTGTTGACGTGCAGGCCCACGTGGTCGTATTCCAGCGTTTCGGCAAACGCCACACAGCCGCGCTTTGCCAGCGCATGGTCTGCGCGCATCACCAGCACCAGCTTGTCGAGGCGGTAAAGCTCCGTGCGCAGCGCGCGCGTGTCGACGTCGCCGGAGCAGATGCCGATGTCGGCCCAGCTGTCCTCCACACCGCGCACCACGTTATCGCTCGGACGCTCTTCCAGATCCAGCCGCACCTGGGCGTGCTGCGCCATGAAGTCGCGCAGGTCCTCGGGCAGGAATTCAATGATGGCGGACAAATTGGCCACCATGCGCACATAACCGCGCACACCCTGCGCGTGTTCGGCCAGTTCAACGCCGATCTTCTCCACACTGAGCAGCATGCGGCGCGCGTGGGTCAGCAGGGTTTCACCGGCGGGCGTGAGCACCATGCCGCGCGTCTTGCGCACAAAGAGCGGCACATTGAGCGCCTGCTCCAGTTCCACCAGCCGTTTGCTGGCTGCGGACACCGCGATGGCTTCACGTTCGGCAGCGCGCGTCAGCGTGCCCTCCTCGTGGACAGCGAGGAAAAGTTGCAGGGTTGTCGGATCGAGGCGACGGAGCAGGTTCAGGTAAGCCATTCCCTACTTTACCAAAATGCGCCCAACGCTTGTCAAGATGGCTATAATTGCATTAGCAAATTCGCAAGGAGCACAGCCATGGCACAAGAACTCATCCTCGATTCGCGTACCGACTCCGCCAAGAACTGGGCGTGGTGGCTGTATCTCGGCCACGGCCTGAGCGTGTTCTTCACCTTGGGCGCGGCCTCGTGGATTCCCCTGATCCTGAACTACGTGAAGCGCTCCGAGAGCGAGGGCACCTTCATCCGCAGCCATCACACCTGGATGATCCGTTCCTTCTGGTGGTACCTGGTGTGGGTATTCGTGGGCTGGTGCCTGTTCATGACCATCATCGGCATTCCGTTGGCGTGGGTCACCTGGCTCGGCGCCTGGCTGTGGAAAATCTACCGGCTGCTGCGCGGCTGGTCCGCCCTCAACAACAACGAGCCAATGGACGTGTCATAACGCGCAGTGCGGTTACAGCCTGGCCAGCGCTTGTTCGATGTCGGCGATGAGGTCGGCGGGGTCTTCGAGGCCGATGTTAAAGCGGACCAAAGTGCCTGCATCGCTCCAGTTGCGGCGCATGGCCTGGATGCGGTAGGGAACGCACAGGCTGTGCGCGCCGCCCCAGCTATAGCCGATCTTGAACAGCTTGAGCGAATCGACGAAGCGGTCGGTTTGTTCTTCGCTGAACTTCGCGTCGAACAGCACGGAGAACAGGCCGCCGGCGCCGGTGAAGTCGCGCTTCCAGAATTCGTGGCCGGGGCAGTCTTCAAACGCAGGATGCAGGACCTTGCTGATTTCGGGACGCGACTTCAGCCACGTGGCCACTTTGCGGGCGCCGGCATCATGGGCTTCGAAGCGAAGTTTCATGGTCGGCAAGCCGCGCAACACGAGATAAGCATCGTCGGCACCGACGCCCATGCCGAGGCGCATATGGGCGATGGCCAAGCGATCGTGCAGCGAACGGTCACGCGTGATCAGGGCGCCCATCAGCACGTCCGAACCGCCGGACTGGTACTTGGTCAGCGCCTGCATGATGATGTCCACGCCGAGATCGAAGCCGCGCAGCGCCAGCCCTGCGGACCAGGTGTTATCCAGCGCCACCAACACGCCGCGCGCATGCGCCGCGGCGCTGATCGCGCGCAGATCCGGCACTTCCATCGACACGGAGCCCGGTGCCTCGGTCCAGATCAGTTTTGTATTCGGTTGGATCAGCCCGGCAATGCCGGCGCCGATCATCGGATCGTAATAGCGTGCGGTAATGCCGAAATCGGCCGTCAGCCATTTGCCCAGTTCGCGGTTCGGGTTGTAGACGTTATCCGGCAGCAGAACGTCGTCGCCGGTTTTCAGCAGCGCGAAGTCGACCATCGAGATCGCAGCAAGGCCGCTCGGCGCCAGCAGGCACTGCTCGCCATCTTCGATTTCAGCCAGGCGCGCTTCCAGCGTGAAGGTGGTCGGCGTGCCATGCAG
>NZ_JBFRDW010000739.1:0-2728 GCF_052113985.1 Pseudoduganella sp. RAF53_2
GCTTGTTAGCTTGTTAAGAGCAAAAATCCTATTCATCGCGGCAAACTAACTAAGCAGGGTTAAGTTAGTAATACCCCTAACAGAAGTTAGGGTCTGGGCTAACTTACGAGTGATTCCAACAGTCACAGGATACCAGCGCCCCAGGTTTCGAAACTCTCCTTAACCCAGCAATACTTCAATCTCTTTCGCCTCAACGAGGGTAGCAATCTCCGCATACAAGTCGACCTTATGTCCTGGCGCTGAGATCGAGATAGTGAGGGCGTAACGGGCCTTATCGGCGACACGCTTTTGTCCGGCATGCGACTTCCACCACCCTCCCACTGGAAAAACAGCGATAGCATCGTGTCCCGCTAACTCAATCGCGCGCCCCCGCCAAAGATCGCAATGCAGTGAACCCGCTTGGACAGCCTTAGGCCCAAGCAGCCAATGACTAGTTTCCCCATCAAGTTCACCGGCATCTTTTTCTTGGCTTGCTGTAATCCTGCTACGAAAGCGCAGATCAGACTCTCCTCGCTTTTTCATGTCGAAACGCAGACCAAACGAGCGATATGTATCGGGACGCGTTGCAGCCTTGCCAGTTAGGTTAGGTTCGATGAAGTAAGAAAGAGTGACCTTCATAGTCACGATCTCATTCTCAAGTCGTTCCAGTACCTTAGTGGGCCAAGGCAGATCGTAAAAGTGCATCTCATTAAAAACGCCTGTTCTTCCATCAGCACCAAACGCGAACGGCTGTATTTCCGCCTGTGCTATTAACGTGGCATCATTTTTGGCAGAAAGAATCGCACGTTCGACGTCCGGTACCCCATACCCGTACTCACGAAGAAGGCGCTGCTTGTCAGCTTTCGTACCAGTTTTCCAATGCGCTCCTTGGCCAATGAATCTTTTGCGTATCGGCTCTGGCCACTTAGCAGAGTCAACTGTAAGGGCCCGATGGGTTTCGGGCCAATGCTCCGGAAGCGCGGCCTGCAGGCGCCCAACGAAATTTCCGCCGATACCCGTCGCAGCACTGGTGGCCCAGAACGGCACGAGGGGCTCGGCGGAGAAATCAGAACCAGTAGAAAGTAGTGATACCGACGCATCCCAAGCGCAATAGCCTGTGGCATCAGAAGTCATATTTCCGGCTTCAAACAGAACCTCAGGCTTTATGGGCGTAAGGTCACTCGGCAGGGACTGCGATCCTCTGCTGTAAGGACTCCTATGATTGGCTGGAACAGCAGGTTTACGTGGTAAAGGTGCCCGTTCTTTTCGAGTGAAGCCGCCAACTGTGAGAGCATTCCAGCTTTGCGATGGATCCTCCAACGGTTGCGAAGGGAGGACTTGTGCTGCCATCCCCCCAGCGACATTCCCGGTTGAGACAAGAACCAAACGTTTCGGCCGCAGCATTGCAGGCCCACCTTCGGCTGCTTCGACAGCCATTGAGCCAGCCGCAATCTGATCGATAGCCCCACTCCAGGATGATGGGCGACTTGGCGGAAAGTCCGTGGCGGAAGTGGCCAAACAAAAGCTACGCAACAATCCAGGGCGTTCGGTTTCCACTAAGCTTACAGCGCCTTGCGTAACAATCCCATAGCTGGGGGGCCGAGTAGGGGGGAACCCATGTGGCGGCAAGAGCTTCATCGATTCAGCAGCATGCGTTAACGCTACTTGGCGCGCGTCGTTCATTAAAGGCTCGAGATCCCCATATAGGACAAGCCCAGTCAGTGGAGTTCCATGACCGCCGTCGGGATAATGATCATGTGTGCCCCATTCTTGATCGTATGCCCATGCACCTCGAAGTCCAGGAGCAATCAATGGATGTGCGGCATTGACACCTGTGTCAAGCGTGCAAACGACAGGTGCATTGTGCTCTGGTGGAGTAACCCGGCTAGCAAGATCTTCAACCCACTGATGCTGACCAAGTCCATTTTCCCCTCGCTCAAGGAACGGCTCAATTGTCCCAGTGGCGCGACGAATTTCCGTAATCGCGCCAGGAACTCGCGCAGCGAAGGACGCGACAGTTGCGGTAGCGGCATGCACGAATACGACCGTGGTATCAGGGAAGATAAGGCGATCATCGTGAACATCAAYGCCTACCTCTCGCGCCGTAAGAATGACATGATCCGCTAAATCGCCAGTTTTTCGTATCCACAGCTCCCACCATACAACGACAGTAGACGCCAGGTCGATCTGGCCAGTAAATAACGACTTCACAGATATTGCACGAACTTGCTCAACGACCTCAAAGCGGTCCGTGTCTGGGCGACGTTGATTTCCGGGATCTCGTCCATAGGCCGCAATCCGCTTCTTTAAATAACCTCTTGCGGCATCGGGCACAAAAAGCAGGGCGCTTTCCGTTCGATCCTCATTTCGGGTAGTTCTAAGGATCACAACTTCTTGAGACGGAAACTCCAGCGTATTAGGTATCTTAACTGCTTTCGAGCGGGAATTTTCTGCTGGGGAGACAGTAGTGACTTCAACGACAGCGCCGAGCTTTAATCCTTCAACGGCAAGGCGTGGATCCGCGCCGGTCGCGGGAACCTGCCCCCAAGCGGAGTCAAACTGTGAAAGTAATTGCGCTGCGTGTGCGGCGTAGTCGCCGCGTAACGGCTTGCGTTGCTGATCCCGAGAAGGGTACTCGTATGCCGAAGTCTCACGAAAAATATCGATTGAAATATGTGGCTGATTTCGTTTATTGAAGTTTTCTTGTTCCGCCATACGCTCCTACTCGTTCAAGTACTCCACACATTCC
>NZ_JBFRDW010000740.1:0-2727 GCF_052113985.1 Pseudoduganella sp. RAF53_2
GTTCGTGGCCGAGAAAACCGTTAAGCAGATGATCGCCGCCGGCTGCCACGTCAAGGGCGCCAAGGTGAACGTGCTGGGCCTGACCTTTAAGGAAAACTGCCCGGACCTGCGCAACTCGAAAGTGGCCGACGTGGTCTTCGAGCTGCAGTCCTATGGTCTGGACGTGCATGTGCACGATCCGGTGGCCGACAGCGAAGAGTCGGTGCACGAATACGGCATCAAGCTGGAGAGCTGGGACGCACTGCCGCAAGCGGATGCCCTGGTGGCAGCCGTGTCGCACAAAGAGCTGCTGGCACTGTCGCTGGGCGACCTGTCGTCCAAGCTGAATCCGGGCGGCTGCTTCATCGACGTGAAGTCGGCCTTCAATATGGCCGGCCTGCGTGAAGCGGGCTTCAGCGTCTGGCGCCTGTAATCTTGGAGACAGCAGCCGTGGGCAAGTTCGAGCAAGTGCAGGAACACCTGAAAGGCCAGCGCTATCACTGGCTGGTAACGGGTGCGGCCGGCTTCRTCGGTTCCAATCTCGTGGAGGCCCTGCTCAAGCTGGGCCAGCGCGTGACGGGCCTGGACAACTTTGCCACCGGCCATCAGCACAACCTGGACCAGGTGCGCGAGCTGGTAGGTTCGRCCAACTGGGCCAATTTTGATTTTATCGAAGCCGATATCCGCGACAAGGACGCCTGCGCGCGCGCCTGCCAGGGCATTGACTTCGTGCTGCACCAGGCGGCATTGGGCTCCGTGACGCGTTCGATCGAAGATCCGCTCACCACGCACGAGACCAACGTCACCGGACATTTGAACATGCTGATTGCGGCGCGCGACGCGAAAGTAAAGCGTTTCGTGTACGCCGCTTCCAGCTCGACTTACGGCGACCATCCCGGCCTGCCGAAAGTCGAACACCAGATCGGCAATCCCTTGTCGCCCTATGCGGTGACCAAGTACGCCAATGAGCTGTACGCGGACGTTTTCGCCCGCTGCTACGGCGCGCAATCTATCGGCCTGCGCTACTTCAATGTATTCGGGCCGCGTCAGGACCCGGAAGGTGCCTATGCTGCGGTGATTCCGCAGTGGGTATCGGACCTGATTCGCAACCGTCCGCTGTTTATCAATGGCGACGGCGAAACGAGCCGCGATTTCTGCTTCATCGATAACGTGGTTCAGGCCAACCTGCTGGCGGCGACGGCTGAAAAGCCGGAAGCGGTCAACCAGGTGTACAACGTGGCGCTCAATGAGCGCACTACGCTTAACCAGCTTTACCTGATGATGCGTGAGCTGCTGCAGGTGCAATTCCCGCACCTGCACGAGCACAAGGCGCAGTACCAGGGCTTCCGCGCCGGCGACGTGCGTCATTCGCAAGCCGATATTGGCAAGGCGCGTGAGCTACTGGGGTTCAATCCTTCGCACCGCATCGGCGAGGGACTGAAAGAAGCTATGGATTGGTATGTCCGCAATCTGGCGGATCAATGATCCGCCGCACAACGAATTACCGGGGAAACTGCGTGGGGACGCAGCTCTTCATCCGGCAATAAGAAGCAGTACTGCGGGAGGGAAAAAATGCTAAGAATCTCCAACCACTATATTTCAAAGGTGGTGTTCAGCCTATTGTTTCTGGAAGTGATGATCCTGATTGGCTCGTTCTATGCTGGAGCGGGTCTGCGTTTCTTTGACGGCGATCAGTTCCTGTTACCTAAGCTCGATCACTTCTTCATGTCGGCCTGTATTTTCGCGGCCGCCATCGTGTTCAGCATGAGTGCGCTGGGCATGTACCAGATCAATTTCCAGGAAGGGCTGCGCAATCCCTTCTTCCTGCAATTGATGCCTTCTTTCGCCATGGGTTTCTGTATCCTGACCCTGGTATTCTATCTGGCGCCTGAGCTGTACTTCGGCCGCGGCATCCTGGTGATGGTGTATTCCTTTGCTGCCATCGGCATCCTGATGGCGCGCGGCATTTTCCTGAAGACTTCGCGTACCCGCTTCCTGGAGACGCGCATCATCTTCCTCGGCGGAGGTGCTCTGGCAAAGGAGTGCGGCGACCTGGCCGTGCGGCCGGGTAACTATCGCAAATACGATATCGCCGGCTTCGTGCCGGTGCCGTCGGAAGATGTGCAAGTGCCGCAGAATAAGCTGCTGCACCTGGCTGACGGCGGCTCTCTGGTAGCGCTGGCCAATGCCCAGCGTGTTTCCGAGATCGTGGTGTCGGTGCAGAACCGCCGCGGCGGCGCCTTCCCGATCAAGGAACTGCTGGAGTGCAAAACCTTCGGCATCCAGGTGACCGACGCTGCTACTTTCTTCGAGCGCGAAACCTGCCAGATCCGTGTCGATTCGCTGCAGCCTTCCTGGCTGGTCTTCGGCGGCGGTTTTGACCAGAGCTTCGCCCGCATCTTCATGAAGCGTTCCGTGGACGTGGTGGCCAGTCTAGCCCTGCTGGTGGCAACGCTGCCGGTGATGTTGCTGACGGCACTCGCGATCGTGCTGGAGGATGGCGCCCCTGTGTTCTACTCGCAGGAGCGCGTCGGCAAGGATGGCCACGTGTTCAAGGTGCTGAAGTTCCGTTCCATGTTCAAGAACGCGGAAAAGAACGGCACCCCGCAGTGGGCATCCAAGAACGACCCGCGTATCACGCGCGTGGGCAATATCATCCGCAAGCTGCGGATCGATGAACTGCCGCAGATCCTGAACGTGCTGAAGGGCGAAATGTCCTTCGTCGGTCCGCGTCCGGAGCGTCCATAC
>NZ_JBFRDW010000741.1:0-2721 GCF_052113985.1 Pseudoduganella sp. RAF53_2
CTTCGGACAGCGCCCACACATCCAGCATTGCCTGTTCCAGATCCGCCGCAGGAGCGTAGCCGGACAGACCCAGCGTGTTGGTCACCAGCTCCACCGCTTCGACGCCATCGTGGCCATCGGTCGCACGGGACAGCACTTGCGACAGCAGCTTTTGCTGCGTGCGGCGCAGCGCCTGTTGTGCGTAGCTGCGCAGTGCTTCCTGCGACTTGTTGGCCGCCGGCAGGCGCAGCCCGCGCTCCAGCGTGTCGATGCCAGCCTGGGAACGCAGCGCCATGCCCACTTGCAGGAAGGTCGGCAGATCCATGCCCRCCGGACGCTTGACCGACAGCGCTGCGAACACGAAGGCTGCCACGCCTTCGATCGCATCCACTGCCTTCCACGCCTGCACGAAATCAGGACGCAGGCCCTGCTGCTCGTCAACCTCGGAATGCGTATCGCCGATCAGCTTTTTCACGGTGTCCGGCTGGGCGAACAGTTTGGTCAACTCGGCAATGCCGGCGCCGCCCTTCAGCTGGTCCTTCGGCACGGCCAGCACGCCTTCCGTCACAGCCTTCAGCAGGCTGCGGGTGCGCGCATCGACGCGGATCGACACGGCGCGTGGCACGTTCAGCGCGTCTGCATCCAGCGTATCGAAGGTGTGCGCCAGATCCAGCGCCGACCATGCCTGGCCCCACGCCAGGATAACGTCGGTTTCCGAAGCGTTGGACTGCGCTGCCAGTTCGCGGATCATCAGCGGACCGCAGCGGTTCACCACTTCGTTCGCCAGCACGGTCGCCAGGATGGCGTTGGCCAGCGGGTGAGCCAGCGGTTTGCGGGTCGCCACCAGCAGCTGCGGGAAGTAAGGACGCAATACATTTTCCGCCCAGCTCTCGTCCGTCAGCGGCATGGCGCCAAGGACGCGTTTGTAGCGGTTCTTCACGTTGGCGATCACCACCGCCAGTTCCGGCGTGGTCAGGCCGCGGCCATCGGCCTTGCGGCGCGCCAGTTCGGCCACGGAAGGCAGCTGCTCCAGTTCGCGGGACAGCGCGCCCTCTTCTTCCAGGTCCGCGATCAGGTCGGCATAGCCATCCTGCACGGCGTGCTCCGACTGCGCCTGCAGCTCGCGCACCAGCAGGCGGGTTTGCTGCGTGTTGTCGCGAAGGACCAGGTCTTCCACGTCCTGGGTCATGTCGTTCAGCAGCTTGTTGCGGTCTGCTTCTGACAGCTGGCCGGCGTTGACTTCCACATCCAGCCACATCTTGCAGTTCACTTCATGGTCGGAGCAATCCACACCTGCGGAGTTGTCGATCGCGTCGGTGAAGATGCGGCCACCGCCCAGGGCGAACTCGATACGGCCGGCCTGGGTCGCGCCCAGATTGCCGCCTTCCGCCACTACCTTGCAGCGCAGCTCATTGCCGCTGACACGAATATTGTCGTTGGCGCGGTCTTTCACATGTGCGTGCGTTTCGGTCGAGGACTTGATGTAGGTGCCGATACCGCCGTTGTAGAACAGATCCACCGGCGCCAGCAGAATGCGGTGCATCAGTTCTTCCGGCGTCAGCGCAGTCTCTTCGATGTTCRGTGCCGCGCGCACTTCCGGCGACAGTTCGATCGAACGGGCCGAGCGCGGATACACGCCGCCGCCTTGCGAGATCAGGTCCTTGTTGTAGTCTTCCCACGAGGAACGCGGCAGCGCGAACATGCGCTTGCGCTCGGCGAAGGATTTCGCGGTATCCGGATTCGGGTCCAGGAAGATGTGGCGGTGATCGAAGGCGGCCAGCAGCTTGATCTGGTTGGACAGCAGTACGCCATTGCCGAACACGTCGCCGGACATGTCGCCCACGCCCACCACGGTGAACGGCGTGGTGTTCATGTCGTGGCCCATCTCGTAGAAATGGCGCTTCACGGCTTCGAAGGCGCCCTTCGCGGTAATGCCCATCTTCTTGTGGTCGTAGCCGTTGGAGCCGCCGGACGCAAACGCGTCGCCCAGCCAGAAGCCGCGCTTGACGGCGATGCCGTTGGCGATGTCGGAGAAGGTCGCAGTGCCCTTGTCGGCAGCCACCACCAGGTATGGGTCGTTGCCGTCGTAGCAGACGGTGTCCTCAGGCGACACGATCTTGCCCAGCACGCGGTTGTCGGTCACTTCCAGCAGGCTGGAAATGAACAGGCGGTAGACTGCTTCGCCTTCCGCCGCCACCACGTCGCGCGGCGCATCTTTCGGCATCTGCTTGCAGACGAAGCCGCCCTTCGCGCCGGCCGGCACGATCACGGCATTCTTCACCATCTGCGCTTTCACCAGGCCGAGAACTTCGGTGCGGTAGTCTTCCATGCGATCGGACCAGCGCAGGCCACCACGGGCAACCGGGCCGCCGCGCAGGTGCACGCCTTCAAAGCGGCGCGAGAACACATAGATTTCGCGGAATGGACGCGGCTGCGGCACCAGCGACAGATTGCTGGTGTCGAACTTGAAGATGATCTTCTCGCCCTTGCCGCCATTCTGGAAGTAGTTGGTGCGCAGGGTCGCCAGAATCAGATCGATCAGCGCGGCCAGGATCACTTCCGTGTCGGCATGATTGATCTGTGGCAGGCGGGCTTTGATGCCCAGCAGGTTTTCTTTCGCCGTATTGCGCGCGGCTTCGCTGCTCACCGGATTGAAGCGCTGGATGAAGGCGTCGACAATTTCCTTGACCAGTGCCGGCTGGCGGCGAATGGTTTCCGCGATATAGCGCACGGAGAATTGCG
>NZ_JBFRDW010000742.1:0-2714 GCF_052113985.1 Pseudoduganella sp. RAF53_2
ACCGTGGCCAGGAAGTGGCCGTGGTCGGYGGCGGCAATACCGCTGTCGAGGAAGCGCTGTACCTGTCCAATATCGCCACCAAGGTCACCCTGGTGCACCGCCGCGACAAGTTCCGCGCCGAGCCTATCCTGGTGGACCGCTTGATGGCCAAGGTCGCTGAAGGCAAGATCGAACTGAAACTGAACTCCAACCTGCACGAAGTGAAGGGCGACGACTCCGGCGTGACCGGCATCGTGATCCAGCACAACGACGGCGGCCTGAGCGAAGTTTCCGTGCACGGCCTGTTCATCGCCATCGGCCACAAGCCGAACACCGGCATCTTCGAAGGCCAGCTGGAAATGCACAACGGCTACATCAAAACCCGCACCGGCACCGAAGGCATGGCCACCGCCACCTCCGTACCGGGCGTGTTCGCCGCCGGCGACGTGCAGGACCACGTGTACCGCCAGGCCATCACCTCGGCCGGTACCGGCTGCATGGCCGCACTGGACGCACAGCGCTACCTCGAAGGACAGGAGTAATCGTCGTATGAAGTCGTTCGCCGACCTGAAAGGCTTTGGCAAGCAGCTGAAGGAACAGGAAGAAGCCAAGGCCGTCGCCGAGAAGGAGCGCGTACAGCGCGAAAAGGCGGCGGCTGCGGCGGCGAACGTCTTTGCCACCTCGATGGGCGGCGTGCAGAAAATGAAACCGTCGGACCGCTATGTGGCGCCGATTGCCAAGGCGCCTTTTTCGGATGCCGCCCGCGCTGCGGCTGCAAAATCCGGCCCGCGCAAGCCGCTGAACGCCGCCGAGCAGGCCGCCGATGATGCCGCCGTGCTGCGCGAATCCATGCTGTCCGACCAGTTCGATGTCGATCACTACATCGAAGAAGACCCGGCACTGAACTACCTCGCACCCGGCGTCGGCGTCGACGTGATGAAGCGCCTGCGCAAAGGCTACTGGCCAGTGCAGGACGAGCTCGACCTCCACGGCCTGCGCCGCGACGACGCCCGCAACGCTATCGGCCAGTTCCTCACCAAGGCTGCGCAGCGCAACTACCGCTGCGTATGCGTCATCCACGGCCGCGGCTTCGGCTCGCGCGGCGGCGAACCGGTGCTGAAGTCCATGGTCCACAGCTGGCTGGTGCAAACCGACGGCGTCATCGCCTTCACTCAGGCAAACGCAGCCGAAGGCGGCGAAGGCGCCCTGATGGTCCTCCTCCGCGCCGCTCTCGCTCCAGTCCGCTAAATATTATTGCGTCCCCATTTACGGCCCCGTTTGGTGCGCGTGTTTGCAACTCTTGTGGGTGGGATGCTAATCTGTAGTTATTTGCAACCAATAACTACAACGCATGAAAATCGTCCCACACGTCTCGCTCATTACGATTATCGAGGTCGTGGCAATCCTGGTTGGGGCGTTCTCGGGGTTTATTGAAGCCCGGCGCAAGCGGATGGACATCGTCGGTGTCTTCATCGTCGCCTTCATCACCGCATTTGGCGGCGGTACCATGCGTGATGTGCTGCTGGACAAGCGTCCCCTGTTCTGGGTGGCGCATCAGGAATATACGATTCTGCTCTTCGTGGTCGCCCTGTGCGCGGCGCCCTTCATCAAGCAATTAAGACATATCGTTTCCGAACGGCTGATCGTGATTGCCGATGCGGCAGGCCTCGGCCTGTTCGCAGTGGCGAGCGTAGCCCAGGCACTGGCGGCGGGGATGCCGCTGTTTATCGCGTCCATGATGGGCGTGATTACCGGCATCTTCGGCGGCGTACTGCGCGATGTGCTGTGCAACGAGGTGCCGATGGTCTTCCGCGACGGGAAGCCTTACGCCATCTGCGCTTTCTTCGGCTGCTGGTTCTACATCGGGCTGCAGTACACCAGCGTGTCCGATGACGTGGCGCTGTGGTCGAGCGCGGCGCTGATCATGGCCATGCGCCTGGTCAGCTGGAAGTTTGACCTCAAGCTGCGCGGCTCCACCTAAGCGCACTAGCGGGCGCCCGGCCCGCCACGCATGATTAAACGGCGTCCGGGCCGGTTTCGCCGGTGCGGATGCGGATCACCTGCTCGATGTTCTGCACGAAGATCTTGCCGTCGCCGATCTTGCCGGTGCGGGCGGCCTTGATCACGGCGTCCACGACCTGTTCGGCCACGCCGTCATCGACCACCACTTCCACTTTCACTTTCGGCAGGAAGTCCACGACATACTCCGCGCCGCGATACAGTTCCGTATGGCCTTTCTGGCGGCCGAAGCCCTTCACTTCCGTCACGGTCAGGCCGGTGACGTTCACTTCAGCCAGCGCTTCGCGCACTTCGTCCAGCTTGAATGGCTTGATGATGGCGGTAATTTGCTTCATTGCGGTTCTCCTTATAGTGATTAGGCGTCGGGCACAGTCTTGAGATTTTCCAGCCACACGGCGGCTTCGGAATCGCTTGGCGCGCGCCAGTCGCCGCGCGGCGACAGCGATCCGCCCGAGCCGACCTTCGGCGCGTTCGGCACGCAAGTGCGCTTGAACTGGCTGGTCTGGAAGAAGCGTTTCAGGAAGATGCCCAGGTTGTGCTTGATGTCCTTCAGTTCGTACTGGTTGYGCTGGACATGCTCGTCCTCCGGCCACTGCCCCACTTCGCGGTCCTTCCACGCGTGGTAGGACAGGAAGGCCACCTTGGACGGCTGGAAGCCGAAGCGCAGCGTGTAGTACAGATTGAAGTCCTGCAGCTCGTACGGGCCAATCACGTTC
>NZ_JBFRDW010000743.1:0-2710 GCF_052113985.1 Pseudoduganella sp. RAF53_2
CCTAGTACGCCCGTCACGATGTTGTGCACGATATGCAGGCCGAGGCCGGAGCTGCCCGCGCCAAGCCGGGTGGTGAAGAAGGGATCGAACACCCGCCGCAGATTTTCAGGCGGGATACCAACGCCGTTGTCGGACACCGTCAGCAGCATCTGGTCCGGTTCGCCGACGCGGGCGGCGATCGTGATCACGCCATCGCTGTGCGCAGGGAAGGCGTGCAGCAGGCAGTTGGCGAACAGATTGGTGATGGCCTGGCCCAATTGGCCGGGGTAGCTGCGCATGCGCAAATCCGGCGGGATATCCTGCACTAGCTGCGGGCGTGGCTGCTTGACGGCGGCGTACAGCGGCAGCATCAGCTGGGCGACAAATTCATCCAGCACGAATTCGCGGCGCTGCGCATCCGGCACGTCGACCGCGATTTCCTTGAAGCTGCTGATCAGGTTTGCCGCGCGGCTCAGATTGCGCAGCAGGACGGCGTCCGCTTCGCCCGCCTGTTTCACGTATTCGACCAGCTCGGAGCGGCGCAGGCCCTGTTCCAGGCGCGCCACCATTTCCGCCGTGTGATCGCTCATGGTGCTGACCACCATCAGGCTGTTGCCGATGGGCGTATTCAATTCATGCGCGACACCCGCGACCAGCGTACCCAGCGCGGCCAGCTTGTCGCGCTGGACCAGGGCTTGCTGGGCCTGGGTCAGTTCGGCGGTGCGTTCGCGCACCAGTTCTTCCAGCTTGGCGCGGTGGCGATGCAATTCCGCTTCCGCGCGCGTGCGCTCGATCGCGATGCCGGCAAGATGGCTGGCGACGCCAATCAGGCGCTGGTCCGCGGCCGTCGGATGGCGCACGGCGCGGTAGTACATGGCGAAGGAGCCGAGCACGGTGTTTTCGTCCATCAGGATCGGCATGGACCAGCAGGCTTTCAGGCCAAACGGCGCCACCAGTGCGCGATAGGGTTCCCACAGCGGATCGCTTTCAATGTCGGACACGATCACCGCCTCGCGCCGGAACATGGCGGTGCCGCAGGAACCGACCATGGGACCGATCTCGCGCCCTTCCAGCAGAACCAGATAATCGCGCGGCAGATTGGGCGCGCTGCCGCAGCGCATACGTGTGCCTGATTCGTCGAGCAGCATCACCGAGCAGATCACGCCTTCGGTTTGCGCTTCGATCAGCTGCACCAGCGCGTCCAGCGTGGCTTGCAGGGGCGCGCCGCGGGCGACCATTTCCAGCAGGCGGTTCTGGCCTTCGCGCAGCGCCTCGGCCAGCAGCTGTCCGGTGACGTCGACCAGGCGCATATGCAGCAGGCGGCGGCCGTCCTTGTCGATCAGGATCATGCGGACTTCGCAGTCGATCTGGTGCCCGCTCGAATGCAGCAGGGAGAGCTGGTAGACGCGGATTTCGCCGGCCGCCACGCGCTCGACCAGCTCCATCAGCACGGCCGCCGAGGTGCGGCTATCGGGCTGCAGCGGCGGACAAAGCGACAGCAGCGGCAGCGCAATCAATTCTTCGGCGCTGCGGCCGAACAGGCGCTCGGCGTTCAGGTTGACGTCGATCGGATAGCCGCTGTCGGCATCCAGCAGAATGATGGCGTCCGGCGAGCCGGCCATCATCATGTGGTAATTCACTTCGAGGGTGCCCAGCAGGGGCGGACCGGAATGGGAGCCCGTCAGCAGCAGAATTTTTTCGACCACGGCGCTGGACGAGAAGGGCATGCGGATATAGCCATCGGCGCCGGCGAGGGCGGCGCGCTGCTGTTCTTCGTCGCAGGGGCGGGCGGACATCAGCAGCACCGGCAAACGGCGCCCGTTGTGGTGGGACGACAGGCGCTGGCACAGCTCGAAGCTGGCGCTGCCGGCGATGGCCACGTCCAGCAGCGCGAGCGCGATGTGGCCAGCCTCGACCGCTTCCAGTGCGCTGTCGCCCTTGTTGACGACTTGCACACGAAAAGCGTGGCGCGCGAGCGCAAGCTCCAACCCGGCCAGATCGAAGTCCGTGCCTGTCACAATCAGGATGGTTTGCGTGGGGTCCAAGTATGCCGCGCCTTTCCGTTGGCCTGCCTGTCCCCAAGTGTATTACAAGACGGCGTCCTCAGATGAATTCGCGGCGGCACGCTCGGCGCGGGCGGCGGCAATGCGTGGGAAATTATCCTCAATCCAGTCCACCAGCACCTCCAGCCGCCCGGCGATTTCGGTGCCCATTGGCGTGAGCGTGTATTCGACGTGGGGCGGGATCACGGGCAGCGACACCCGGTCGACGAAACCGTCCGCCACAAGGGCATCCAGCGTCTGGGACAGCATTTTCTCGCTGACGCCGCCGATTTCACGCCGCAACTGGCTGAAGCGGTGCATGCCGCCCAGCAGCACGACGAGGATCAGCACGCCCCAGCGGCTGGTGACGTGGGACAGCACGATTCGCGAGGGACAGTCGGCCGCCAGCACTTCGCCGCGGCGGGCCGCGTTATTGACGGCCAGAGCCGCGCGCAGGGATTTGGATGTTTTCATGGCACTTACCAAAAGGTACGTACTTACAATTCGTTAGTATCGGTCCTATTATACGCCCATCGATTAACTGACTTTGAAAGGAAACATCATGATCGTGATTACGGGCGCATCGGGCCAACTGGGCCAACTGGTAATTGAAGGACTGCTGGAGAAAGTGCCGGCAGGGCAGATCGTGGCGGCAGTGCGCGATCCGGCCAAGGCGTCCGCCTTGGCTG
>NZ_JBFRDW010000744.1:0-2702 GCF_052113985.1 Pseudoduganella sp. RAF53_2
CCGGCAGGCACTGATCCAGGCAGCGTCACGCCTGTTCAAGGAAAAAGGCATCGACGGGGTCGGCGTGGCGGAAATCAGCAAGGCGGCCGGGCTGACGCATGGGGCTTTGTACGCCCATTTCTCGTCCAAGGATGAACTGGCCGCCGAGGCCCTCGGCTACAGCGCCGCCAACGCCCGCGAGCGCCTGGCCAATCACGTCCGTTCGCTGGAAGACATGATGGATTTCTATATGGCGCCCGCGCAGCGCGACAACCTCAGCGGCGGCTGCGCGCTGGCTGCGGCCGCCAGCGAAATCGCGCGCCAGGACGAGCCGGTCAGCGTGCGCTTCATGGAAGGCTATGCGCAGATGGTGCGCTACGTCGAGCGTGAACTGTCCGCCAAACTCCCGCCCGACGAAGCCCGGCAGCGCGCCATATCCATCGTGGCCGCCATGATCGGCGGCATCGCCGTCTCCCGCTCAGTCATCAAGGCCGACCAGGCCTTTGCCGACGAAATTCTGGCTGCCGTTCGCAAGACGGTCGGCGAACTGGCGTAAGCGAGGCAGGGCACAGACATTTCCTGTGCCCGCAAGTACCGTGGTGTTTTCATCATTTTTGACGGAAAACACCATGCACGCATCTTTCGACGCCCCTCGCCTGGGCCTCGCCAGCCAGCCCGTGTATGCCACGCTGGTGCAGTTTCCAGCCGTGTGCTTCGCCGGCACGCTGATTACCGATCTGGCCTATTGGCAAACCAAGAACATCATCTGGGAAACCTTCTCGGTCTGGCTGCTGACGGCCGGCTGCATCGTGGCCGCGTTTGCAGCCATCGCCGGCCTCATCTCCTGGTTCCGGCTGCGCCACGTGCGCGTGGTGCGCTTTGCCGGGCTGCACGTCGTCACCAGTGTGGTAGCGCTATTGCTGTCCATCGTTAATGCCTTCATCCACAGCCGCGACGGCTATACCGCCGTGGTGCCGCAAGGCCTGACGCTGTCCATCGTGGTCTTTGTCCTGATGCTGCTGGCGACCATTTTTGGCTGGCCACGTCCTTACTACGTCGCCGATGGAGTCGCGCCATGAATCCCTCAATCCACCTGAGGCAGGGAAGCGTTCTCATCGCCGCTGCATTTCTGCTGAGCGCCTGCGACCACGGCGACCCGTCCGTACAGGCGGCCCAGCAAGGCGGGCGGCCAACCCTGCCGGAACTGAAAAACTATCTGCTGCCGCCGATGAAAGTGGCGCCGGCCGGAAGCTGGAAGCAGGGCGAGACGCCGGTGGTACCGGCTTCCCTGAAAATCAGCGCCTTCGCCACCGGACTGATGCATCCTCGCGCCGTCTATCCGCTGCCGAATGGCGACATTCTGATTGTCGAAGCGAACGGTCCGACACAGCCCAAGAACCGGCCCAAGGACGTCATCATGGGGCCGATCAAGGCTTACGGCGGCTCGGCGCAAAAAGGCGCCAACCGGATTACGCTGGTGCGTCCTGCCAGCGCTGGTGCGGCCCCGCTACGCACCACTTTCCTGGATCACCTGAAGTCCCCCTTCGGCGTAGCGCTGGTCGGCAATGATCTGTACGTGGCGAATGCCGACTCGCTGATGCGCTACCCCTATACCGAAGGCGAAACGAAGATTACGGCCGCGGGGATCAAGGTCATGGACCTGCCCGGCGCGGAGGGCGTGCTCAACCACCACTGGACCAAGAGCCTGCTGGCCAGCCCGGATGGCAGCAAGCTGTACGTGGGCGTCGGCTCGAACAGCAACATCACGGAAAACGGCATCGAGGCTGAGATGAATCGCGCCGATATCCTCGAAGTGGACCGCGCCAGCGGCGCTGCGCGCGTCTTCGCCAGCGGCCTGCGCAATCCGAATTCGATGCAATGGGAGCCTGGCAGCAAAGCGATGTGGGTCGTCGTGAATGRACGCGACGAGATCGGCCCCGACCTGGTGCCGGATTACCTGACTTCGGTGCGCGATGGCGGCTTCTATGGCTGGCCTTACAGCTATTACGGCCAGCACGTCGACCCGCGCGTCATGCCGCAGCGCCCGGATCTGGTGGCGAAAGCCATTGTCCCGGACTACGCTCTCGGTTCGCACGTCGCCTCGCTGGGTCTGGTTTTCAACGACCCGGCCAGCACCACCATGCCAGCCGGCTTGCGCGAGGGCGCCTTCGTCGGCGAACACGGCAGCTGGGACCGCAGCCCGCCCAGCGGCTACAAGGTCGTCTTCGTCCCGTTCCAGAACGGCAAACCCAGCGGCAAACCAGTCGATGTCGTGACCGGCTTCCTGGCCGACGGCCACGCCAAAGGCCGACCTGTGGGGCTGGCAATGGACCACAGCGGCGCCTTGCTGATCGCTGACGACGTTGGCAACACCGTCTGGCGCGTCAGCGCCGCGGGAACGCAGTGAGCCGCCTGAAGCAATGACGGCTAATTTGCCACGCCGGGAATTGGAATTCCTTTGCCCGGCAGTGGAATCTCTCCAAGCAGATTCAGGTCTTTGGAAGGCGTCGTGACTAATGTCTTTTTGCCGTATTTGAGGCACACAACCGCCGAAGCTGCAGTTGGTCGTATCAGCGTGATGTAGCCGTTTTCGATCTCAAATTCCAGCACTTTGAATTTTGCGGTGAGGTCCAGTTCGAATCGCAATTCCGGGACCGGGAGGCCGTTTATCTTCGCCTGTAAAAATGGCGCGTTCGTCGAGGTAATCTCAACATCCCTCAGGC
>NZ_JBFRDW010000745.1:0-2692 GCF_052113985.1 Pseudoduganella sp. RAF53_2
TTGTGTGGCAATGGATCTTCACACCGGACGGCATTCCCGGCCTCGACTTCGACTGGCTGGTCGATCAGGATAAAGTGATCTACACCATCGTCATCGCCTCCATATGGCAGGCGTCCGGCTTTGTGATGGCGCTGATGCTGGCAGGCTTGCGCGGTGTCGATCCCGAAATCTGGAAAGCCGCGCGGCTGGACGGTATTCCCGTGTGGCGCGTGTACCTGTCGATCGTGCTGCCCATGCTCGGTCCTACCGTTGCAACGGTGCTGATTCTGCTGGCGACCATGGTCGTCAAACTGTACGACGCGGTGGTGTCCATGACCCAGGGCGGCCCCGGCATCGCCAGCGAAGTGCCGGCCAAGTTCATCATGGACCATCTCTTCCTGCGCGCGAACATCGGCCTGGCATCGGCTGCCGCAGTCATGCTGCTGGTGACGGTGCTGATGCTGCTGGCGCCTTATGCTTATGCGCGCAGCCGCCGGAGGATCGCATGAAGCCAGCGCGCATCGGCCTGTATGCCTTCCTGCTCAGCGCAGCGCTGTTCTTCATGCTGCCGCTGTACATCATGATCACCACCTCGCTGAAGTCGATGGACGAAATCCGCAATGGCCACCTGTTTGCGCTGCCGCTGGCGCCAACACTGGAAGCCTGGCGTTCGGCGTGGAGTGAAGCCTGCACCGGCGCGTCCTGCGATGGCGTGCGGGCCGGCTTCTGGAATTCCGTGCGCATTGCGGTGCCGAGTACCATCCTGCCGATCCTGCTGGGCGCGCTGAATGGCTATGCGCTGTCGTTCTGGCGCCCGCGTGGCGCCAACGTACTGTTTGCGATCCTGCTGCTGGGCGCATTCGTGCCGGTGCAGGTGATGATTTATCCGCTGGTGCGTATGCTGGCCGCGATGGAAGTGTATGGCTCGCTGACCGCAATCGTGCTGGTGCATCTGGTGTTCGGCATGCCGGTACTGACTCTCCTCTTCCGCAACTATTATGTGTCGCTGCCGCATGAGCTGTTCCAGGCTGCGCGCATCGATGGTGGCGGTTTCTGGCGCATCTTCTGGCACGTGATGCTGCCAGCTTCTATTCCTATGCTGGTGGTCGCGGCCATCATGCAGGTTACGGGCGTTTGGAACGACTATATCCTGGGCCTGGTCTTTGCAGGGCGCGATAACGCGCCAATGACGGTGCAGCTGAATAATGTAATCAACACCACGACGGGTGTCCGTCTTTATAACGTCAACATGGCGGCGACCATTCTCACGGCGCTAGTGCCCTTGGCGATTTACTTCTTGTCCGGCCGCTGGTTTGTACGCGGCATCGCCGCTGGCGCAGTGAAAGGTTGAGTGGATGTCGAACGTAGATTTGCGTAAGTTGAGCATCACCCTTGGCGGTAACGCTGTGATCAGGGAGCTGGATCTGCAGGTGAAGGAGGGCGAGTTTCTGGTGCTGCTTGGTCCTTCGGGCTGCGGCAAGTCGACCCTGCTGCATAGCATCGCGGGCCTGATTGAAACGAGCGGTGGCAGTATCGAGATCGGTGGCAAGGATATGTCGCGCATCGATCCGAGCGAGCGTGGTATCGGCATGGTGTTCCAGTCGTATGCGCTGTACCCGACTATGACGGTGGAGAAGAATATGTCCTTCGGCTTGCGCATTGCGGGCATGCCGAAGGCGCAGATTGCAGAACGCCTTGAGCGCGTGGCGGGAATGCTGCACCTGAAGGAGCTGCTGAAGCGCAAGCCGGCGCAGCTGTCCGGCGGCCAGCGTCAGCGTGTGGCAATTGGCCGTGCGCTGGTGCGCAATGCGAACGTGTATTTGTTTGATGAGCCATTGTCGAATCTGGATGCAAAGCTGCGCACGGACCTGCGCCGCGAGCTGAAACTGCTGCATCAGAATCTGGGCTCGACCATGATTTATGTGACCCACGATCAGGTTGAAGCGATGACCCTAGCCAGCCGCATCGTGGTGATGAAGGCCGGTGAGATTCAGCAGGTAGGCACGCCGAGTGAAGTGTATGAGCGGCCGGCGAACCTGTTTGTAGCGGGCTTCCTTGGCGCGCCCTCGATGAACTTTATTCACGGTGAGCTGGATGCCCTGGGCAGATTCAATGCCGGGACGCTGTCGGTCGGCGTGAGTGCGGCAGGTCCGCGCAAGGCCGTGCTGGGTGTGCGCCCCGAGCATATAGCGTTAATGGATGATGGTCCGCTGCTTGGCAAGGTGTCGCTGGCCGAGCCGATGGGCAGTCATCAGGTGGTGTGGCTGGATTGCGGTGGTCATCAGCTATCGTGCATCGTGCAGGAGGCTCGTTCGTTTGCGGTAGGGGACCAGGTGGCGTTTGCCATTGATGCGCGTCGCGCCTGCCTGTTCGACCCCGACAGCGGAAAGGCTTTATGAGATGGAAGCCATCAAGTATGCTCTCACAAGTTAACTAAGGATCACTGTGGCCACAATCAAAGACGTTGCCCGCCTTGCGGGCGTTGGACTGGGAACGGCGTCCCGCGTAGTCAGCGGGAAGGGGGCCGTATCGCCCGCCACGCTTGAGAAAGTGAAGAAGGCCATTGAGGAACTGGGTTTCCGTCCATCGCATGCTGCGCGTTCGCTGCTGTCGGGCACCAGCCAGATGATCGGCGTCTACATCCCTGTGCTGAGCGGCACCTTCTACACACCCATCCTGCAGATCATCGATACCGAGCTGCGTGCTGCGGGGC
>NZ_JBFRDW010000746.1:0-2682 GCF_052113985.1 Pseudoduganella sp. RAF53_2
GTTCAACGAAGACGGCCGACGACAATAACGCGAACATGTTTGCAGCCGCTTATCACTGACGGCTCATCCAATGATTTCGCAAGCAATCACAAGAAAGGAAGTTCTCCGGGTAACGCCGACTTGAATTTCTTGGCTGTGTATCGTCAATTATTGGCAGCATTCGCGGGGGGGGGGGGGTAGAGTTGCCTCGCCACGATTCAGATAGCCCACGGCAACGACGCCTTGTGAAATTCTTGTCTCTAGGTTGTGCGCAAATTGGCGTTCCCCGATTTCAATTAAGCGGAAGGAGATAATTGTGTTCGCATCTTTTCTTGGGCGCTTGAAACTGTCCCATAAATTTTCCGTCCTAGCTTCGCTTTTTATCGTGGCTGCACTAGTCCCAGTAACGCTTTACATGCTAGAGGCCGGGAAAAATTTGCGTGCAGTCGAAATTGAGCGGACGGGTTTGCCAACGGTGCTGACGGGCCTTAAAGTGATACAGTTGACTCAGCAACACCGAGCGCTTTCCGCGCTTGTGCTAGGCGAAAAGCATGGCGCACAAGAGTCGCGCAGAGTTAAACAAAAGGAAGTGGATGCGGCTTTAGCTCAGCTAAGCAAATTGTCAGACGCCTTGGCAAATCCAGCAATCAATGACTTGTTGATCTCAGCGACGCGCGACTGGGAAAAACTTTGGAATGGTGTTGCAACTGGTAGGCTCGACATAGCTCAAAGCTACACTTTGCACACGGAGTTAGTGTCCAAGTTTCTTAAGATTTACGACCTGATTGCAGAGGCTTACAGACTTAGTCTCGATCCCGACAATGATAGCTATCTCCTGATCCAGGCCGCCTTTTATCAGCTGCCTTACCTTGCTGAGGAGCTAGGTAAGGCGCGAGCGATCGGCGCGGGAATGTTGGCCCGTAAAGCGGCGAGCGCTGAAGACCGACTACGCCTCAACGCAGTCATCAGCAATTTGAGCTACCGCCTGAACCAGACTATCACGTTCTTCGACAAAGCTGGCGCTGCAAATCATAATATTCAGAGAGTAATTGGTAAGAACATGGATGCAATGTCGGAAGCTGCACACCAGGTGATAGAAATGGCGCAGGATCGAATCATCAAAACCGAAACGCTGAGCTATTCGAGTGAGCAATATGTAGCAATTGCCACTGCCGCTATCGATCAACAGTTTGCCATTAATGAGTCGTCGGCTAAAGAACTGACGGAGCTACTTGATGAAAAAATTCGTCATTTTCACAGACAGCGTTGGATCATGGCCTCGTCTTTGGCGGGTCTATTGGCAATCACGGGTTGGATTAGCCTCCTCATCGCAAGATCTGTCACAACGCCACTATCCAAAGCAATCGTTGTGGCAGAACAGGTTGCACAGGGCAAGCTGATTGGAAATATCGATGTTGGCCCTCCGAACGAAGTAGGGCAACTGCTGCGAGCCCTAGATGCGATGAGCAACAGCTTGAGAGCCATTGTGTCCGATGTAAGTACTAGCATTGACAGCATTAACGCAGTCAGCAGTGATATAGCCAGCGGAAATGCTGACGTGTCTGCACGTATTGAAGCCCAGGCTTCGAGCTTGGAGGAAACAGCATCCGCTATGGATGAGCTCACCTCCACAGTAAAGCGCAACGCTGACAATGCCGGCCGGGCCAACGAACTCGTGCAGAGCGCTTCCGGTGTCGCAGCCCGCGGAGGAGAAGTAGTCTCGCGGGTAATTCACACGATGGGTGAAATCGACGATAGTTCGCGCAAGATCGTAGAGATCATTGCCGTCATCGATGGCATTGCGTTCCAGACCAATATATTGGCGCTCAACGCCGCAGTGGAAGCGGCACGTGCGGGGGCGCAAGGACGTGGCTTCGCGGTCGTCGCCAGTGAAGTGCGCAATCTAGCGCATCGGTCGGCTTTGGCTGCTAAGGAAATCAAGAATTTGATTGCACACAGTGTTGAGCGAGTCGAATCTGGCAATAAGCTCGCGAGCTTGGCTGGTGCGGCGATGGAAGACATCCTAAAAAGTGTCGACGGGATTACGGGGATTATGTCCGAAATCGCCATGGCGTCTCGGGAACAAGGAATGGGCATCGAGCAGGTGAACCTTGCAGTGAGCCAGATGGACGAAACGACTCAACAGAATGCAGCTTTGGTTGAGCAAACAGCCGCTGCTTCTGAGAGCCTTAAGGAGCAGGCGCAATTGCTTGTTAATGCAATCAGCGTCTTTCAGCTGGATGAGCGTGATGTAAGTGTTTCTCCTTCTTCTTTCAACAGCACTCTGAAGTTGAGTCGTCGTCCCTCAATTATGATTTCAGGAGCGGTTTAAGTTGAGCGCGTGAATAGAGAGGCGTCGGACTCAACTCAACTACCCTACCAAGCGCTGGCTTAGCCTTATGGCTAGGCCAGTGGAGTATCTGAGGTGTGGAAATAACCGGCTATTCGCCTGGACCATCGCGTGCGACAGTGGGAGATAGCAGCTACATCACACTATGGAAAGCAGCCAGGTGCGGAAATTAAAGTCGGTTGCATCGAAAACTGATAATCATCTAGCCGTCCCCCTTCGGCCGAGCCGACGGATAAAGTCACGGTACGAATCCGAACTTTATCGAGGAGGACGTCATGTTGTTTTGTGGCATTGATCTTCATTCCAACAACTGCTTTATCGTCGTCTCCGACGATGCCGACACGGTCGTGTAT
>NZ_JBFRDW010000747.1:0-2679 GCF_052113985.1 Pseudoduganella sp. RAF53_2
CGCGCATCGCGATTCAGCGCATCGGGCGGACGGCGACGCGGGCCAGGCTGCGGCAGGCATAGCCTCAGCAGGCAGCGGAGCGGGCCAGGCTGGCGGTGGCATGGCAACATCGGGCGGCGAAACGCCCGGCGCGGGCGACGCGGTCGCGCACCTGTCGCGGCAGCTCGCGGAGCCGGTCAGGTGGATGGATTGTATGGACGCCATGGCCGAGCAAGGCATCACGGCGGCGTTGGAATTGGGTCCCGGTGCGGCGTTGTCGAAAATGCTGGCGACGCGTCACCCGCACATCGAATGCCGCTCCGTGGCGGACTTCCGCACCCTGGACGGCATCAAGCGCTGGCTGGAGAAAATCGCTTAACGGCGGTCGTTCTGCTGCACCCAGGCGACGATGTTGGACGCATCCATTGCCCCCGGCTGGCGCGCAATCTCGCGCCCGCCGCGGAACAGGGCCAGCGTAGGAATGCTGCGAATGCCATACTGCCCCGCCAACTGCTGCTCATTCTCCGTATTCACCTTCACCACGCGATATCCCGGTTCCAGGCGCGCAGTCGCCTGTTCATAGAACGGCGCCATCGTGCGGCAAGGTCCGCACCAAGGTGCCCAGAAATCCACCAGCACAGGAATATCATTGCGCTCGATATGCTTGAGGAAGCGCGCGGTGGAGAGGTCAACGGGATGGCCGGTGAACAGATCCTTCTGGCATTTGCCGCAAGTCGGACCTTCGCGCAGGCGCTCCGAGGGCACGCGGTTCACAGCATCGCAATGCGGGCAGACGATGTGCAGGTTTTCCATGATTTATCCGTTCTCGTTCTTCAAAATGCCGCGCACATTGGTCACGGCCAGGCAGCAGTTTAATACGATCAGCGCCCACGCGTCATCCTGAAAGCCCCACACCACCCACAGCAGATTACTGAGCAGGAAAACCCAGAAGCCCATTAGCCGCCGGCGCGCCGAGCGCGAGCCGACCAGCCACGCGGCCAGCAGGGACGCAGCCATGGCGGGCCATTGCAATAAACCGATGACGTCGTACATGCACGCAGAATAACGCGCCACACAAACCGGCGGCGCATGGCTGGGCAGGCATATAATCGCTGACCAGTGCACTCATTGCGGAGGGATCATGGATTTCGTGAATACCGGGCGTTTGCGTGTGGCTTACCGCGAGCATGGCAATCCATCCGGCGAGCCGCTGTTCCTGCTGCACGGCTGGCCGGACGATGTCCATACATGGGACGCCATTCTGCCCGCGCTGGCAGCAGAGGGCTGGCGCATCATCGTGCCCAGTCTGCGCGGTTTCGGCGAAACCCGCTTCCTCGATCACGAAACACCGCGCAGCGGCCAGCTGAGCGCCCTCGCGCAAGATCTGTTCGACCTGGCCACCGCGCTGGACATCGAACGATTCAGCGTCATCGGCCACGACTGGGGCGCCCGCGCCGCCTACAACGCCGCCCTGCTGGAGCCCACGCGTGTGGCGCGCTGCGTGGCCATCTCGGTTGGCTGGGGCACGAACACGCCCGGCCAGACACTGAGCCTGGTCCAGGCAAAGAATTACTGGTATCACTGGTACATGGCCACGGACCGCGGCGCCGAGGCACTGCGCAAGGAACGCCGGGAGTTCGCCCGTCTGCTGTGGCAATCCTGGTCGCCCTCGTGGCATTTCAGCGACGGCGAATTCCACGACACCATGCACGCCTGGGACAATCCTGACTGGGCCGCCATCACCATCCACTCCTACCGCCACCGCTGGGGCCTGGCGCCATCCGATCCCCTGTACGCGCAACTGGAAGAACGCCTGCATCGTGAATCGGTGATCAACGTGCCCACGCTGGTCCTGCACGGCACGGAGGACGGCGCCAATTCGCCGCAGACATCAGAGCACAAGGACCACCTGTTCAGTGGCCCATATCAGCGCATTCTGCTGCCGGGCGCCGGACACTTCCCACAGCGCGAGCACCCGCAGGCCGTCAGTTCAGCGATTCTCGGCTGGCTTCACGAGCGCCAGGTCAGCTGAGCCGCCCGCGATGAGGGCTGGCGGACGCTCGCCAGCCAGACGCAGCAGGCCCAGCTGGTTTTCCACCGCAACGCGCATCAGCCGCAGGCTCACCTCCAGCAGAGCCTGGGCTAACTGCATGTTCAGCAAGCTCGCTTGCTGGGCGGCTTGCAACGTGGAACGGGACATGTCAATCAGAAAAGATGTGTACATGAGCTGGCCTCCCCTTCAAAATTTTCAAGGTGAAAGCTACCAGCCTACGATTCCCGCTCCCGTACGGACTTGATTTAAATCAAACGTGCGCCACGAACTCTTACTTCGCCGAAGGGAAGAACAGTTGCTGGCCCGCGGGCTTGAAGGCCGCGATTTTCGCCTGTCCCTCCGGCGACGTGATCCAGTCGATCAGCTCGCGGGCGCCTTTGTAGTTCACGCCGGGATGTCTGGCTGGATTGGTTGCAATGATGCCGTAAGGGTTGAACATTTTCGGGTCGCCTTCGACGGCGATCTCCAGCGCGGTCTTGGCGCGGTAGGCGCCATAAGTAGCGCGATCAGTCAGCGTGTAGGCCTGCAGTTCGCTAGCCATGTTCAGCACTTCGCCCATGCCCAGGCCCGCCGACACATACAGCGCAGCGGGTGGCTGCGTGCCCACCTGCTTCCAGTACGCCTTCTCCATGATGTCGGTGCCGGAA
>NZ_JBFRDW010000748.1:0-2660 GCF_052113985.1 Pseudoduganella sp. RAF53_2
GTCTTCCGGTGCTGTTTGCCGATCTCGAAGGCCGCGTGGTCGGCGCCACGCACGCCGGCTGGCGCGGACTGGCCGCAGGCATTCTTGAAGACACGGTGGAGGCCATGCGCACGGCCGGCGCCACGGAAATCACCGCCTGGCTGGGTCCTGCCATCGGCCCCACGCAGTTCGAAGTCGGCCCGGAAGTGCTGGACGCCTTCCTTGTCCGCGACGCCAGCGCACAGCTGGCCTTCCAGCCGCGCGGCGACAAATTCCTGGCCGATATCTACGCCCTGGCGCGTCTGGCCCTGGCCCGTGCCGGTGTGCGCCGCGTCGCCGGCGGCGATCGCTGCACGGTCAGCGAACCCGGCACCTTCTACTCCTACCGCCGTGACAAGGTCACCGGCCGTCAAGCCAGCTTGATATGGATCAAGTAGATGGGGGAATTTCAGGCGGTTTCGCTTGAGCAGCTCGCTTGCGTTTGCGAGCTTTACCTCCCGTTAGATAAAATAGTATCCCTAAAGGCAACACACAATAAAGCAGGAAGGTCATGATCCCGGCGACCACGGAGGGTTCCGTGAACGCCATGAGAAGAACGACGTAGATCCAGGCAACAGCAACAATCCACATAAGCAGTCTAGGTTTTTAGTAATTCAACACTCGAATTGGACTCAATATGAACATGCCCGACCCGCAAGTCATTGCCAACGCATGGATGGCGCAGATCAGCGACCCCAACCAGTGGCAATCCTGGTTCAAGATGATGCCGGAAATGGATGTAATCCCGGGCTCCGCACTGTTGCGTGACGCTGGCGCGTCCGTCAAACCGGATGTGCTGGAAAAGCTCAAAAACGAGTACATGACCGAATTCGGCCAGCTCTTCCAGGAGTTCATGGGCGGCAAAGCCCCGGCTGTCAAAGACCGCCGTTTCTCCTCGGAAGCCTGGCAGGGCAATCCTGTGTCGGCGTTTCATGCAGCATCATACCTGCTGAACGCCAAATTCCTCACCGCCATGGCGGAAGCCGTGGATGCGACCCCGCACCAGAAGCAGAAAATCCGCTTTGCCGTRCAGCAGATTGTGGACGCCATGTCGCCCGCCAACTTCCTGGCTACGAATCCGGAAGCGCAGGCCAAGCTGATCGAAACCAAGGGCGAAAGCCTGACCAAGGGCCTGGCCAATATGCTGGGCGATATGCAGAAGGGCCATATTTCGCTGTCCGACGAAAAGGCCTTTGAAGTGGGCCGCAACCTGGCGACCACCGAGGGTCAGGTGGTGTGCGAGAACGAGCTGTTCCAGCTGATCCAGTACGCGCCGAAGACCGACACCGTGGCCGAGCGTCCTTTGCTGATCGTCCCGCCGTGCATCAACAAATTCTATATTCTCGACCTTCAGCCGGAAAATTCGCTGGTGCGCTACGGCGTAGAGCAGGGCAATACCGTGTTCCTGGTTTCCTGGCGCAATCCGACCGATGCCTCGATCAATAAGGCCTCGGTTGACGATTACATCGAGCAGGGCGTGATCAACGCCATCAACGTTGCCCGCGAAATCGTCAAGCAGGACCAGTTGAATATGCTGGGCTTCTGCATCGGCGGCACGCTGCTGTCCACCGCGCTGGCCGTGCTGGCCGCACGCGGCGAACATCCGGCCTCCAGCCTGACTTTGCTGACCACCTTCCTCGACTTCCGGGATACCGGCGTGCTGCAGGTATTCGTGGACGAGCCGCAAGTGCAGCTGCGCGAACAGACCCTCGCCAATGGCGGCCTGATGATGGGGCGCGACCTGGCCAGCACTTTCTCCAGCCTGCGTCCGAACGACCTGGTGTGGAATTATGTGCAGTCCAACTACCTGAAGGGCAACGAGCCGCCGCCGTTCGACCTGCTGTACTGGAACTCGGACTCGACCAATCTGCCGGGGCCGATGTTCTGCTGGTATCTGCGCCAGACCTATCTGGAAAATAACCTGAAAGTGCCGGGTAAAGTAAAAGTGGCCGGCGAGAAGATCGACCTCTCGAAAATCGACACCCCCGCCTTCATCTATGGTTCGAGGGAAGATCACATCGTGCCGTGGCAGTCCGCCTTCGACTCCTTGCGCATCCTGAACCCGAAAAAGCCGGAAAATAACCGCTTCGTGCTGGGCGCTTCCGGCCACATCGCCGGCGTGATCAATCCGGCCGCCAAGAAGAAGCGCAGCTACTGGGTCAACGACGGCAAGGCGCTGACAGCGGACGAGTGGTTCGGCAAGGCGACCGAGCATCCCGGCAGCTGGTGGGGTGAATGGTCGGGCTTCCTGGCCAAACACGGCGGCGAGCAAGTGAAGGCGCGCGCCAAGCTCGGCAATACCAAACACAAGCCGATCGAAGCCGCTCCGGGCCGTTACGTAAAGGTAAGAGCTGATTAATGACAGAAAGTGGCCGGACTGCCTGCCGGTCCGGCTTCAAGTCATTTAAGTTGCGTTGCAATAATGATCAGAACAGGCATCGAACTTATAACTTATGCTGCCTGTCACGATTTTTTACATCTATAATAGGCTCGCAAACATTATCAACGGCAGGTAAACGCGCTGCGGCGCAATAAATGGACTTGTGATGAGTAGTGCAAAGAAAAGTACCGAACGATTGATCAAGAAATATCCGAATCGCCGTCTTTACGATACGCAGACCAGTTCCTACATCACCCTGACG
>NZ_JBFRDW010000749.1:0-2654 GCF_052113985.1 Pseudoduganella sp. RAF53_2
GTGGGTATGCGATGCGGCAGCGCGTGAGACCGGCATCGACGCCGAGATCATCGACTTGCGCAGTCTGTGGCCGCTGGACCTGGAGGCGATCGTCGAATCGGTCAAGAAAACCGGCCGCTGCGTGGTGGTGCACGAGGCCACCCGTACTTGCGGCTTCGGCGCCGAGCTGGTGTCGCTGGTCCAGGAGCATTGCTTCTACCATCTGGAAGCGCCGGTTGAACGCGTAACGGGATGGGATACGCCTTATCCGCATGCGCAGGAATGGGCGTATTTCCCGGGTCCGGCGCGGGTTGGCGCGGCRTTCAAACGTGCGATGGAGGCATAACGATGGGTATTCACGTCATCAAGATGCCTGACATTGGCGAGGGCATTGCAGAGGTTGAATTGGTCATGTGGCATGTCAAGGTCGGCGATGCCGTCACCGAAGACATGATTCTGGCCGACGTCATGACCGAGAAGGCCACGATTGAGATTCCGTCGCCGGTACATGGCACCGTTGCCATGCTCGGCGGCGCGGCGGGGCAGGTGATGGCCGTGGGATCGGACTTGATCCATATTGAAGTGGAGGGTGAGGGTAATCTGAAGGCGCAGCCCGGTGCGGCATCCGCGTCCGCCGCTCAACAGGCACCAGCGTCTTCGCCGACGGCATCCGCGCATCCGGGCAGCGCGCCTGTAGCGCCAGCGCCTCCAGGCGCGCCCGCGAAGCCGATGCCCCCTGCAGTAGTACCGGCACCGGTGGCGGGATCAGTATCGGCACCAGCGTCGTACACGGCCGGTGTGCCCGCAGCGGCGCATGCGGCTGCGCTGCCGGCGGCGCAAGCGCCCGTGCGCGTGGCGCGCGAAGCGGGCGAGCGTCCGCTTGCCTCGCCGGCGGTGCGCAAGCGTGCATGGGACATGGGCATCGAACTGCAGTTCGTGCACGGCAGCGGGCCGGCTGGCCGCATCCTGCAGACTGACCTCGATTCCTACGTCGCGCGTGGCGTGCAAGGTGCACCGTCCGTAGTGGCGGGCGGCTACCGCGAGAATCATTCGGAACAGACCATCCCGCTGATTGGCCTGCGCCGCAAGATCGCGCAGAAGATGCAGGAGTCGAAGCGCCGCATCCCGCACTTCTCCTACGTGGAGGAGATCGACGTGACCGAGCTTGAAAGCCTGCGTGTGCGCATGAATGAGCAGTGGGGCAAGGAACGCGGCAAGCTGACCGTGCTGCCTCTGCTGGCGCGCGCCCTGGTGGTCGCGCTACGTGAGTTCCCGCAGATGAATGCGCGCTTCGATGACGATGCCGGCGTCGTCACGCAATACGGCGCCGTCCATCTCGGCGTCGCCACTCAGACCGACGCTGGGCTGATGGTGTCGGTGATGCGTCACGCCGAAGCACGCGACTTGTGGTCTTGCGCAACCGAGATCGGACGCCTGGCCGATGCTGCGCGTACCGGCAAGGCCACGCGCGAGGAGTTGTCCGGTTCCACGATTACCATATCCAGCTTGGGTCCCTTGGGTGGTATCGTCACAACGCCGGTAATCAATCATCCGGAAGTGGCCATCATCGGCGTCAACAAAATTGTGGAGCGGCCCATGGTGCGTCAGGGTGGTCTGGTGGTCCGCAAGATGATGAACCTGTCGTCCTCATTCGATCACCGCGTGGTCGACGGCATGCACGCGGCGCAGTTCGTGCAGGCCATCCGTGCTTTGCTTGAATGTCCAGCGATGCTATTCGTGGAGTAATCATGAACCAACATACCACTACGCTGCTGGTGATCGGCGGAGGTCCTGGCGGCTATATCGCGGCCATCCGCGCTGGCCAGCTTGGCATACCCACAACGCTGGTGGAAGCAGCGGAACTGGGCGGCACCTGCCTGAACGTCGGTTGCATTCCCTCCAAGGCGCTGATCCACGCGGCCGATGAATTCGAAAAGGCCAGCCATTACGCCAGCGGTTCGGCGCTGGGCATTTCGGTGCAGGCGCCGCATATCGACATCGGCCAGACGGTCTTATGGAAAGACGGTATCGTCGGGCGTCTGACCGGCGGCGTGGCGGCACTGCTGAAGAAAAGCGGCGTACGTGTGGTCAAGGGTTGGGCCAACATCGTGGATGGCAAAACCGTCGAAGTGATTCGTGATGGCGAAAGCCCGCAGCGCATCGGCTGCGAACATCTGCTGCTGGCGACCGGCTCACATGCTACCGAATTGCCCTTTATGCCGTTCGGCGGACGGGTGATCAGTGCAACCGAAGCGCTTTCGCCCAAGACTATGCCCGGCAAACTGGTGGTGGTGGGGGCAGGGTATATCGGTCTTGAGCTGGGCATTGCTTATGCCAAGCTCGGAGCGGAAGTGCATGTGGTGGAGGCGCAGGAGCGCGTCCTGCCTGCTTACGACGCGGACTTGACCCGGCCAGTGGCCATTGCACTCAAGGGCCTGGGTGTCGAAACTCATCTTGGCTGCTCGGTGCTCGGCCTGAACCAGGACGGCGCAGCGGTGCGTATCCGTAATGCGGCCGGTGAAGAGTCGGCCTTGGTGGCAGACCAGGTGCTGGTCGCAGTTGGTCGGCGCCCCAACACGCGTGGCTTCGGGTTGGAGAAGCTGCGCATCGATATGGACGGCCATTTCATCAAGGTTGACGACCAGTGCCGCACGTCGATGCGCGATGTGTGGGCC
>NZ_JBFRDW010000750.1:0-2645 GCF_052113985.1 Pseudoduganella sp. RAF53_2
GGCTACGGAATTGTTCGGTCGCCGCCATCAGGGCGCGGCTGATGCCCTGCTCCATCGCGCCATGGCCGGCGTCCGGGATCATGTTCAGCACGGAACCTGGCAGCGCCTTGTGCAGGCGCCATGCGGTGACCGGCGGGCAGATCACGTCGTAGCGGCCCTGCACGATCACGGCCGGCAGATGCGCGATACGGCTGGCGTTATTCAGGAGCTGGTCCGGTTCGAAGAAACCGAGGTTGGCCATGTAGTGCGATTCCATGCGGCCCACGCCCAGGTCCAGCGTGTCCGAAGGCGCTTCTTCCGGCTGCGGCAGCAGAAACACGCGGCGGCCTTCGAATTTGCTCCAGGCGCGCACGGCGGGCCAGTGCACTTGCGGGTCCGGGTCCATGATGCGGGTGACGTAAGCCTGCAGCAGGTTGGTACGCTCCGCTTCGGGGATCGGCGCGATGAACTCGTCGTAGATCTCGGGGTGGAACCATGCGGAGCCGCCCAGGAACCAGTCGATCTCCTGCTGCGTGCAGAGGAAGATGCCGCGCAGGACGAAGCCAAGGCAGCGCTCCGGATGCGCTTCGCCGTAGGCCAGCGCCAGCGTGGAGCCCCAGGAGCCGCCGAATACCAGCCACTTGTCGATGCCGAACAGTTCGCGCAGGCGTTCGATGTCCTGGATCAGCAGCTGGGTAGTGTTGTTGCGCACATCGCCCAACGGCGTGGATTTGCCCGCGCCGCGCTGATCGAACAGGATCACGCGATAGTGGTCCGGATTGAAGAAGCGGCGGTGCTGCGGCGACAGGCCGGCGCCCGGACCGCCGTGCAGGAACACCACGGGAATGCCGTTCGGGTTACCCACCTCTTCCCAGTAAATCGTATGTATTTCATCGACGGCCAGCATGCCGCTATTGCGCGGCGCGATGGGCGGGAACAGGTGGGACAACGGATCGGACATGGTGTGCCTTAGAAGAAGGTGTTGATTGCGTGCTGCACATTGTACTGGTCGTCCACCACCAGCATCAGCTGCCACTTGTCGAACGTGGTGCAGGGGTGGGAGATGCCGCAGCCGACCAGGTCACCGACTTTCAGGTCCGGCGACGTGCCTTCCGGCCAGCGCAGGTAGGCGTGCTGGTCGTTCATCTTCACGATTTCACAGCCTGGCGGCAGCGCGCTGGCTTCGGCTCTTGCGCCGGGACGGTGCTGGTACAGCGCGCGCGGCAGGCCGATGTCGTGCGACGCATCGCGCTTGCCCATCGACAGAATCGCCAGATTCGGTTCGGGACGCGACAGCACAACGCTCCACACTTCCAGTGCCGGTTGCAGGCCTCCCTGGGTTTTGCCTTCCCGTTTGCCGATCTCGCGGATGGCTTCCTCGTACGTGCCGTGGTCATTGGTCAGATAGCAGCCGCTGCGCAGGACCGGCAGCACCGGCTTGCTGGCGTCCAGTTTGCGGATGCCACGTGCAACCAGATCGAAGAAGGCCGAACCGCCAGCGGAGATGATGATTTGTTCGCCGCCGAACAGCTTCTCTTCATCGGCCTGGCGCAGCAAGGCGACCATCTTTTGCAGAAATTCATTGACCGCTTGCGTGTCGGACGCGAGGCCTTCGTAGCCCTCCATGCCCGCCAGTTGCAGACCGGGCGCTTGCGATACCGCGCGCGCTACGGCCAGCACGTCTTCGGCCGCGCGCACACCGGCGCGCTTGCCCTGCATGCCCAACTCCACCAGCAGCGGCAAGGGCCGCGGCAATCCGCTGGCCTGCACAGCTTTCGACAAACGCTCAACGCCTTCGATCGAATCGACCAGCGCGTAGAACTCGAAGCCTGCGTCGTCGCGCATCAACTGCAGCACGGCTTTGATATCAGCCGGTGCCACCAGTTCATTGGCCATGATCACGCGGCGCACGCCAAAGCGCGCGGCGATCTGCACCTGATACGCCGTCGCCAGCGTGATGCCCCAGGCGCCGTTGCCAAGCTGGGCGCCGAACAGCTGCGGGCTCATGGTGGTCTTGCCGTGCGGCGCAAGCATCACGCCGTATTGATCGCAGAAGGCGCGCATCCACTGCAGGTTGTGCTGCAATGCGGACTGCTTCAGCACAGCGACCGGGAAGCCGGTGTCGGCGTTGAGGATGTTCCAGTTCTGCAGGCCGATCATGTGCTGGCGCAGCGGCTCAATGATCGGCAAGCCTTTGGTGCCGGGCTGCAGGACTTGATCGTCCAAGGCGGCCAGCGCCAGGCCGCCGTCTGGCAAAGTGTTCATACGATTTCCTTCGGTCGATATCCCGGCTATTTTAGTGCCACAGACCGAGAATCAGGCCGAACAGGACGAATTGAACAGTGTGGTAGCCGCCATCGATCAGCCACAGCTTGAAGGATCGGTTGGCGAACAGGTAGTTGATGCCGAAACTGGTCGCGGCGATGCCGAAGCCCGCCAGCAGGCCCGATTTCAGCGCAAGGCCGAGTGCCGGCGCCGCGCCCAGCCAGTAGGCGAAGCAGAATGCCGCGATCAGCGAGAACACGAAAGCAGTGCCGAACACCTTGGCCGGATGCCCTTCCTGCTTCACGCCACCATTTTCCGCATTCCAGACGGCGCCAAACAGCTTGGGCGAATACCACAAGCCGCCCAGCATGAAGCTCGACACGGCCGCCACGAGAATAGCC
>NZ_JBFRDW010000751.1:0-2644 GCF_052113985.1 Pseudoduganella sp. RAF53_2
ACCATCGGCCATTCGAACCGTACGATCGAGGAGTTCATCGGACTGCTGCGGCAGAACGGCATCGCCTGTCTGCTCGACATCCGTACGGTGCCAAAGTCGCGCCATAATCCGCAGTTCGGCCAGGACCAGCTGTCCGTTTCGCTGGCCGAAGCGGGCATCGAGTACCGTTACCTGCGCGGCCTTGGCGGCCTGCGTCGTCCGCGCAAGGATTCTCCCAATGCAGGTTGGCGCAACGAATCGTTCCGCGGCTATGCCGACTACATGCAGACGGAAGAATTTGCGGCCAACGTCGAGACGGTCAAGGAGCTGGGCCGCGAAAAGTGCTGCGTGCTGATGTGCGCGGAGGCGGTGCCGTGGCGCTGCCACCGTTCGCTGGTGGCGGACGCCTTACTGGTCCGCGGCGTGCGTGTGGACGACATCATCGATGCGCGCCAGCGCCGCCCCCACAAGCTCACGCCATTCGCGCAGGTCGACGGCCTTCAAATTACCTATCCGCCGGAGCAAGAGGGTTCCCAGCAATAGCTTGCAAAAACTGCTAGGCTTGCGAGCTGGTAGATTTGAGCGAGAGAGAAGCGGGTATGACCGGGATCGATTTGCCCTTGCTGGAACGCTGGCTGACGGGTTGGAGTTTGTCGCGCGGCGTGCCACTGCCTGTCAGGGAAGAAGGTGGATTGCGCGTTGAAGTGGGCATGCCGCTGCAGCTGCGCCGCTATGTGTTTCCGGATGCCGGGCCAGCGCTGCAGGCTTGTGCCGACCGCATACAGGCACCGCACATCTATCTGAAGGCGGCGGTTGAGCCTGAGGTGCTACGCACTGCGCTGCCAGCGCGATGGACGGTGGAGGCCCCGGGCTATCTGATGCGCGGGCCTGAATCGCTATCCAGGCAAACAGAACTGCCGTCTGGGTATCGCATCGACGTCGTGGAGGACGGCGCCACAACGCTTGTACGCGTGCTGCATGCAGCTGGAGAGCAGGCTGCCTCAGGCCGCACTGCAACGCATGAGGGATGCGCCGTGTTCGATCAGATCGTCACTGCGGAATCGCACCGCCGCCGGGGCTTGGGCACGCTCGTCATGCAGAGACTGGACGAGCTGGCCAAACATGCCGGGGCGACCGAGCGCCTGCTGGTGGCCACGAAAGAGGGGCGTGGCCTGTATCTGAGCCTGGGCTGGCAGCTGCTTGCGCCGTGGTCTACAGCCGTGCTGCCAGCGCAGTGCTAGGGCTTCGCCGCTGGCTGATGCTGTAGCCAGCTTACCACTGCGGCTGACAAGGCGATGCGGTGGTCGGTGAATGGATGATCGGTGTCCATGGTGAGGCTGGTGATTTTGCCTTTGTGCTGAGCGCGAATGGCGTCAGCCAGCTTTTTGTTCGGCTCGCCGCCTCCTTTGGCTGCGCCGATCACCAGTGCCGGTTTGGCAGCCAGTGCCGGTGCGTAATTGATCAAATTCCACTCGTCCGAGTGCCGTTTAATTTCGTCGCCAAGATGTTCAGCATCGGTGCCTGCCAGGCTGTTGCCCAGATCATCGAAAGCCGCGACAAACTCTTTCATCATGTCGGGATGCTCGGCCAGCTCTTTGCCATCGAGGCCAGCGTTCCACGCATCGAGCAGCACCAGTCCTGCCGCGTCGGGGTGTTTGGCGACGTAAAGCGCTGCGGCCAGGCCGCCCATGCTGTGGCCACCGATATACAAACGGTGTGGATCGACGTTGTATTTGGCTGCGCTCTCCGCTTGCTGCAGGAAGCTCATGGCCGCCGCTGCATCCTCAATCGCGCCTTCGATGCTGAAGTTGCCGGGCGATCCCCAGCTGCCGCGATAGTGCATGGTCAGCACATTCCATCCGGCGCGGCGTATTGCCTGCGCCAGATCCAGATTCTGTTCATTCCCGGGCAGGCCATGCAGCAGCACCAGTGTCGGTTTCGGACCGGCCCCTGACGCCTTCATCATCAAGGCATTCATGCCCACGCCTGCACTAGGAATCAGCAGCTGCTTGTTTGCCGGCGGATTTTTTTGATCGCGAACCGGATCAGCAATGACGGCCGGCGGCAGCGTCACAGCGTGCACGCTGTAAGCGGTCAGCATCAAGGTGGACAGAAAGATGAGGCGCTGCAATGGCTTCATGGAGATCCCCGCAGATAGGTGTGCAAGCGATTCTGGCATTTCAGAAATTAGAAAGCAAGATCGGGCAACTGCGCGCCGTTTGCCAGACGCATTCCGCTAACATCACTGCCGGATAGCGACGCGGAGGGCATCATGAGCACATCTCTCGACTTCCCGCATTTTCTGCAGCGGCGGGAAGAAGCATCAACGGCATTCGTCAATGGCGACTACCGCCCACTGCAGGAAATCTCGACGCCGACTTCGCCTGCGACAATCTTCGGACCCAAGGGCGACTGCGTTCAAGGCGCTGAAGAAGTCAACAAGGCGAACGAACAGGGCTCGCATGCATTCGCCGAAGGCAGCGAAAACGCCTTCGACATCATGCACAAGGCGAGTGACGGTGTTCTGGCTTACTGGGTCGGCATCCAGCGCTCCAACGTGGCGATGAAAGGCAAATCGGAAAAGACCGAGATGAATCTCCGCGTCACGGAAATTTTCCGCCGCGAGGACGGCGAGTGGAAGCTGATCCATCGCCACGCCGACAAG